>CAZQYE010000004.1:0-30513 GCA_964597375.1 uncultured Myxococcales bacterium | reverse complement strand
CGAAGCTGAACTCCTGATAGACCCGGTCGAGCCGCCGCACCCGACCTTCGCGGTCGCGGTACTCGAGGACGCCTCGCTCGATCGCACGCCGCTCGAGGACCTCGAGAAACGTGCAGTGAAATTGCCAGTCGCTCTTCGACTCGCCGAGCGGATCGACGGCCCGCGTAGTGACGTGGGCAAACGGCGCGATCGGCGAGCCCCAGGTAATGTCGTCTTTTTCGTACCAGCCGGCGGCCGGCAACACGTAGTCGCTGTGGCGCGCGGTGTTGCTCATACGCCAGTCGAGCGTGACCAGCAGATCGAGCCGCGGCAGCAGGCCGTCGATCATGCGGTCGTAGCCGCGCACGCGGCGGAGCATGTTGCCGCCGACTTCGAACAGGATCCGCACGGGAGTCTTTGGAACGAACTGCCAGCCACGCTCGATCGCTTCATCGAAGTATGCGGAAAAATCCCGCGGCAAGGACGGGTCCCACCGCCGGGCGCTGCCGTACAGCTCGCGCAAGCCGCCGTGGCGATACAGCCAGAGCGGTGTGGCGAGCATGCGGCCGCTGCGGTACTCGCGCCGGGCGAGCTCGCCGAAGATCATTTCGTTGCTGTAGCCGTCCCACTTCAGCGCCAGCATCGACGGCGCCGACTTCACGGCCAGCGCCGCAACCGCCAGCTTGGGAGGCAGCTTGCCGCTGGCGACCGAAAGCGGCTCGGCCCCATCGATCGACAGGTAGGGAAACGCGGCGATTCCGGCGCCTTTGCGGCCGATGTGGCCGGCCAGCGAGAAGGCGAGGATCACGGCACGCTCCATTTCCATGCCGTGGTAGTACTTGCCGAAGTTCGTCTGCGTGATCGCCGCCGCGGCACGCGCCCGCGCGAACGTGCGCGCAAACCGGCGGATCCTCTCCGGGTGGGTACCGCAAATGCGCGAGGCTTGCTCGGGCGTGTACTGGGCAAGGTGGCGGCGAAGGCGCGCCATGACCGGCTCGACGGAGATCTCGCCGTCCGCCCCGCGCACTCGGTATTCGCCGTCGAGCGCCGGATCGATTCCGCCGAGGGCAAGAGTCGAGCGTGGAGCTTCGACGACCCGGCCGGCCGCACGGTCGTACATGTAGAAGACATCACTGTGCCCGCCGCGCTCGAGGTCGCTCTGGCGCAGCAGCCGCCCGTCCTCGACGCGAGCGAGCAGCGGCAGGTCGGTCTGTTCGACGACGAACGAGCGGTCGAAGAGATCTTCTTCGATCATCACGTGGGCTACCGCCAGCGCAAAGGCCGCGTCGGTGCCCATGGCGACTTCGATCCACTCGTCCGAGTGAATCGACGAGGGGCTGTAGTCGGGCGCGATCGTCACGACCCGCGCCCCGGCGTAGCGGGCTTCGTTGATGAAGTGGGCGTTGGGAATGTGCGTGTAGATCGGGTTGCCGCCCCAAATCAAGATGAGGTCGGAATAAAACAGATCGTCGAACGATCCGGTGAAACAAATCTTGCCGGTGGTGACGGTCGCCCCCGGATAGTGGTCGCCGATCTCGGTGTTGTTCTCCAGCAGCGGCGTATCGAGAACGTGAACGGTCCGCGTGAGCCCTAGGGCGTGGCAGCCGTTGGTCACGGCACTGCCCAGGTCCCAGACCACGGCGTCGGGCCCCGACTCGGCGAGTACGTCGATCGCCTTGTCGCAGATCGCCGTAAGCGCCTCGTCCCACGACACCCGTACCCAGCGGCCGCTGCCCCGGGGGCCGACGCGCCGGAGCGGATAGCGCACGCGGGTCGGATCGTACATCCGTTCGCTGTAGCAGGCTCCTTTCTGGCAGCCGCGAGGGCTGAAGTCCGCGACCTCGGGGCGCGTCTGCGGATAGTCGGCGACTTGTTCCTCGCGCCAGACCAGGCCGTCCTTGACGTAGACGTTCCAGGCACAGCCGCGCTGAAAAGCGCAGTTCACGTAGTGCGTGCCGCGCGCAACCCGGTCCCAGGTCCACTGCTCGCGGTACACGTCGCGCCAGTCGCCGTAGGCCGGATGCCCAGTGCCATCGGAGCCGGCGCGATTGCTCGATCCTGGTGCTTCGGCGTCGCCGGCCTCGCTCTCACCGCGCCAGGAAAGACGAGCGAGAGACAGCGCCAAGGCGGCGCCCGAGGCCTTGAGAAAGCCCCGGCGGCTCAGGCGGGCTGCGGCCCCGGCGGCTACCCCGGCACGACGCTCACGGGAGGCAGACATGCTGCTCTCTGTGTAACCGACCTTCCAAGCCAAGCCGAATTTCTTGGGCGCACACAGGGTTAAAACGCCGGGCGCGACCGCCCTTGCGCGAAGGACTCTTACTACCAAATAGTCGAGGTGAACCCTCGGCGGTGCTAGGAGTCACCGCGCCGCCCTCCCTCGGGTTGGAAAACGGGAAGCGCTTTCCTGGAAGCCACGAAGCGTCCTGAACGTAAGCCGCGCAGGACCTCTGTGAACCTCATCCCAACTGGCGGCTTACACCGACCCCGGCCAGGCTGGGGGCACGCGAAAGCAAACGCTTTCGGCCCGCAGTTGAACGCTCGACCCTCGGCTGCCATGGATGCCCTGATGCCCTACGTCGCGGTCGCTCCGGTTCCTCCGGTACCCTCGCTCGATCTGCTGACCTACGCCGTTCCCGAGCACCTGGCCGGCACGGCCCTTCCGGGGGTGCGCGTCCTCGTTCCGCTCGCCCGCAGGACGGTCACGGGCATCGTCGTCGAGGAAGTCAAAGCGCCGCCCGAGGGGGTGAGCGCCCGGGACCTCGTGGCGGTTCTCGACGAGGAGCCGATCATCGGCCGGCCGCTGCTCGCGCTGGCCCGCTGGATGGCCGACTACTACCTCACCTCGCTCGCCGAGATTTTGTCGCTCGCCGTCGGCAAGGGCCTGACGACTTCATCGCGCAGGCTCGTCGAGCTCGCAGACGCCGGCGTTGCACGCTCACCTGCCGAAAAGCGCATCGTCGCCGAGCTCCAACGCGCCGGTAAGCCGATCGAGACCGCCCGCCTGGCGCGCAAGACCGGCGGCTCGTTCTACTCCACCCTCGGACACCTGCTGGCCCGCGGCGCCGTTCGCATCCACGAGCATCTTCCCGCCCCGCCGGTCCGGGCGCGGACCGAGCGCGTCGTCCGTGCCACGGTCGTCTCCGACGCGCAACAAATCGAAGCCGCCCTCGAGCGCGCCCCCAAGCGCCGGCGCATCTACGAGTACCTCCTCGAGCGTCCCGGCCGCCAAGCCACGATGGCCGAGCTCACCGAGGCATTCGGGCGGGCCTCGGACTGCGTCGCGGCGCTCTGCGACGCCGGCCTGGTATCGGTCGAAGAGCGCGAAACCTACCGATCGCTGGCGCTGGTTGGCGAGGCGGGTGAGACCGTCGAGCTCAGCGAGGCACAGGCGCTTGCCGTCGGTGAGATTTCCGAGTCACTCGGCCGCTTCGCCCCGTTCCTGCTGCACGGCGTGACCGCGAGCGGCAAGACGGAAGTCTACCTGCGCGTGATCGAGAAGGTTCTCGCGCGCGGCGCTGCGGCGCTCGTCCTGGTTCCGGAGATCTCGCTCACGCACCAGGTCGTGGCACGTCTGGTCGGCCGCTTCGGGCCGACGGTCGCGGTCCTTCACAGCGACCTGACGCCGCGCGAGCGCTGGGACGAGTGGCGAAGGACAGCGCGGGGAGAAGCCCGAATCGTCGTCGGTGCGCGCTCGGCCGTGCTCGCCCCGATCGACAACCTCGGTCTGGTGATCGTCGATGAAGAACACGACGGCGCCTACAAACAAGGCGAGGGGCCCCGCTACCACGGCCGCGACGTCGCCGTCTTGCGCGCGAGGTTGGCCGAGTGCCCGGTGGTGCTCGGATCGGCGACGCCGTCGGCCGAGTCGTTCTTCAATGCAACGAGCAGCACCGACCGCCGCTACCGCTACCTCGAACTGCCCGAGCGAGTCACCGAGCACCCACTGCCGGCCGTCGAGGTCGTCGACTTGAGAGGCCGGGACATTGCCGCGCGCGGCGGACTCTCAGAGCACCTCGCGACGTTGCTCGAGCGCAACTTCCAAGCCGGCGGTCAATCGCTTCTGTTCATCAACCGGCGCGGGTATGCGGCGGGACTTCAGTGCTACGAGTGCGGCGACATCGTCGAGTGCCGCTCATGCAGCGTCAGCATGACGCTGCACCGCCAGGAACGCCGGCTTCGCTGCCATCACTGCAACGCCTCGCGCCCGGTTCCCGAACGCTGTCCCGCCTGCGCCCGCGATGCGCTGGTCACCCAAGGGATCGGCACCGAGCGCCTCGAGGCCAGCGTGCGCGCCCTGCTGCCGAGCGCCCGCGTGGCCCGCCTCGACCGCGACGTAGCGAGCCGGCGCGGCCGTGCGGTCGAGGTGTTGGCGGCGTGGCGCTCGGGCCGCATCGACGTCCTGGTGGGAACGCAAATGATCACCAAGGGCCACGACGTCGCCGGCGTCAGTCTCGTAGGCGTCGTGCTGGCCGACCTTTCCCTCGGTCTGCCCGACTTTCGGGCCGCCGAGCGGACGTTCCAGCTTCTTTCCCAAGTCGCCGGGCGGGCCGGCCGCGGCGCCATGCGCGGGCGCGTCGTCGTTCAGACCTACCGGCCGGATCACTTCGCCGTAGCCGCCGCCGTGCGCCACGACTACCGCGCCTTCGCCGAACGCGAGCTCGCCGAGCGCGCCGACTTGGGCTACCCGCCGCACACGCGCATGGCGCTGGTCCGCATCGAGGGGCGCCGCCACGCCGACGTCGTCGAGGTCGCGCGACTTGCCGCTCGTGCAGCCACGCGCGTCGCCAAAGCGGATCCGCGCCTCATCGTGCGGGGCCCGGCCCCCTCGCCGATCGAGCGCCTCAAGGGCCGCACCCGCTATCAGATCCAGTTGCGCGCGCCGACCAGTCGGCTCGTTCGGCACGCCGCAGCAGCCTGCCGCCATGCGGCGGCCGGGCGCGCCCGCCGCGACGGCGTGCGCCTGATCCTCGACATCGACCCAGTCGACGTCCTGTAGCGCGCGCTCAACCACCGGCAGCCACGGGCCCCCCTGGTTGAAGCGGGCGTCCCCAGCATGAGAACCCAGGCAGCGTGGGACCGGTATCCACCGCGGGCTCCTGCCGAGGAGCCAAAGCCGAGCCCAAAAGAGAACCCGATCGTTCTCCGTCGCCCGCCTGTTGCAGTCGGCGAGGGTTTGTCGTTGACTGGAAACGCGATGTGCCAACGTCCCTAGGGGCAAGTTCCACCATGGGGAGGGTGGTCACATCGAGGCTGAAACAGTGTCGATTCTGACGATTCGCAAATATCCCGACCCGGTTCTTTCGAAGAAGTCCAAGCCGGTCGAAAACATCGACGGCCGCATCGCCGGGTTGCTGCACAGCATGGTCGATACGATGTACTCGGCCCGTGGTGTCGGTCTGGCAGCTCCACAAGTGGGGGTGCTCGAGCGCGCGATCGTGATCGACACCGATCCCGACGACCGCGGCAAGAAGCTCGTCAAGCTGATCAACCCGGAAATCGTCGAACGCTCGGGGGAGATCACCTGGGAAGAAGGTTGCCTGAGCGTGGTCAACCTGACGACCGAGGTGACCCGATCCCAGCACGTCGTCGTGCGCGGGTGGACCGTCGATCAGCAGGAAATCGAAATCGAGGCGGAAGACCTCGAGGCCGTCTGCCTCCAGCACGAGATCGATCACCTCGAAGGCACGTTGCTCGTCGACCATATTTCCAGGCTCAAGCGGGATCTGTACCGCCGGCGACTGAAGAAGAGCGAGCGAGAGACCGACGACATTCTCGGCGGCTCGGGCGGCGCGCCGCGAATCTGACCTTTCGGCCTTCATGAATCAGGCAGGCGCCCGACGGCTGCGGCTCATGTTCTTCGGCACACCGCCGTTCGCCGCACGCTGTCTCGAGGCACTGCTCGATGGGCCCCACCCGGTGGTCGCCGTCGTCACCCGGCCCGACCGGCCGGCCGGCCGCGGCCTTCGCGAGCAGCCTTCGGCGGTCAAGCAGCTCGCCGTTGCCCGCTCGCTGCCGGTGCTCCAGCCGGCCTCGGCCAAAGGCCCCGAGCTGCGCGATGCAATCGCAAGCTACGCGCCCGATCTCGGGGTGGTCGCCGCGTACGGCCGGATCCTGCCGGCCGAGGTCCTCGAGGCGGTACCGCTTGGTTTCATCAACGCCCACGCCTCCCTGCTGCCGGCGCTTCGCGGAGCGGCGCCGATCGAGCGGGCGATTCTCGAAGGCTACCGCGAAACCGGCGTGACGATCATGCAGATGAACGAACGCATGGACGCCGGCGACATCCTCACCGCCCGCGCCGTGCCGATCGACGACGACACGAACCGCGACGCCCTCACCGCCCGCCTTGCAGAGGTCGCTGCCGAGCTGTTGCCGCAGGCAATCGACGCGATCGCCCGCGGCGAGGCTACCCGCACTCCCCAAGACGAGTCTCAGGCGACCTATGCTCCTCCGATCGACAAGAAGGAAGCGGCAATCGACTGGAGCGAGCCCGCCGAGCGCGTCTCCCGGCGAGTGCGCGCGTTCGCGCCGCGGCCGGGCGCCTACGCCTTCGACGCAGGACGCCGGCTGAAGGTCCTCGCTGCTCGCCCCACCGGCGGCAGTGGCGTCCCCGGCAGTGTTCTCGATACGAGCGATGAGGGGATCCTGGTGGCGTGCGGCGACGGTGCGGTCCTGGTCTCGACCGTGCAGCCGGAAGGCAAGCGGCCGATGCCGGCAGCCGCGTACTTGCGCGGCCGGAAAGGGCCGCCACTGGCGCGACTCGATGGCGGCGTCTGACCCCCGGCGTATCGCATACGAGGTTCTCGTCCGCGTCGAGGACGGTCGTACGTTCGCCGACGCCCGCCTCGGGATCGAGCTCGAGCGTGCCGCAGGTCTCGGCGCCGAAGATCGCCGCTTGGCGACCTTGCTGACCTACGGAACCATCGCCCGCCAACTCACCCTCGACCACACAATCGAAATCTACGCCGGCCGGTCGCCTCGCCGCCTCCAGCGCTCGGTACGCGTATTGTTGCGGCTGGGCCTGTTCCAGCTCGCCTTCCTCGACCGGGTTCCCGCCTACGCCGCCGTCGACACGACCGTCACCTTGGCGGCACAGATCGCACCCCGTGCCCGTGGGCTCGTCAATGCGGTGTTGCGGCGTGCCTCGCGCGAGGGCTTGGCACCGCCGCCCGAGGACGATCGCGAGCGGCTTGCGGTGGAGTTGTCCCACCCGCCGTGGCTGATCGAGCACTTCGAGCGGGAGCTCGGATCCAGCGAGGCCCGGGCGTTGCTCGAGGCATCGAATCGCCCGGCGCCGACCGTCCTGCGCGCGCTCGCCGATCGCGACGTCGTGATCGAGGAGCTTCGCCGGCGCGGTCTCGAGGCCCGGCCGGCGCGCTACGCGCCGGAGGCAGTCTTGTGCAGCATCCCGGTCGCCGAAGCGGGCCTAGCCGTGCCCCAAGGCGAAGCCTCGCAGCTCGTCACGCTGCTTGCCGGCGCAGCAGCCGGGGACCGTGTTCTCGACGCTTGCGCCGCTCCGGGCGGCAAGACTGCGTACCTCGCCCGGTTGGTCGGAAGCCGCGGCCGTGTCGTCGCCGTCGATCCGGCCCGCGGCGCTCGCCGCCGCATCCTCGACCTTGCCGCCCTCGCGGGTGCGGCGAACGTCGAGGCCCTCGCCTCGCCGATCCAGCAGTTTGCCGCCGACTCGCCGTTCGATGTCGTCGTCGTCGACGCCCCCTGCTCGGGACTCGGCACCCTGGCCGAGCACCCCGAGATCCGCTGGCGCCGGAGGCCCGGAGACATCGCCGCCTTCGCCGAGCGCCAGCGGGAGATTCTCGATGCCGCGGCGCGCTGGGTCCGGCCCGGTGGCCGCTTGGTCTACTGCACGTGTACCCTCGCGCGCGAGGAAAACGACGGCGTCGTCGACGACTTCTTAGGCCGCCACGGGGAGTTCGACGAAATCGTCGCGCCGCCGCCCCAACCCTGCTTCGCCGACTTCGTGGATGGGGCGGGTCGCTTCCGCAGCTTTCCCCACCGCCACGGCGTGGCCGGATTTTTCGCCGCCCGCCTCGAGCGCAAGGCCTAGCCTCGCTTGCCCGCCGCCGCGGCCATCCGTATAAGCCAAGGGTGCCTTTGATCGCCCCATCGATTCTTGCCGCCGACCTCGGCCGGCTCGACCGCGAGATCGCAGCCGTCGAGCGCGCTGGTGCCGACTGGATCCACATCGACGTGATGGACGGCCATTTCGTTCCCAACCTGACGATGGGGCCGGCCGTGGTCGAGGCGTGCCGGCGCCTGACGCGCCTGACGCTCGACGCGCACTTGATGGTCGACAACCCCGACCGCTTCGTCGAACCGTTCGCCCGCGCCGGCGCCGACGTCATTTCGTTTCACCGCGAGGTGGTCGATGACCCCGAGCCTCTGCTCCGGCAGATCGAGGGGGCAGGCTGCAAGGCGGCAATCGCGATCAACCCGGACACGCCGATCGAGACCGTCTCGCCCTACATCGACCGCGCGGCCATGCTGCTCGTCATGAGCGTGCACCCGGGGTTCGCCGGGCAGGCGTTCATTCCCGAAGCACTGCCCAAGCTGCGGGCCCTTCGGGACCTCAAGCAGCGTACCGGCTCGACCTGCCTGCTCGAGGTGGACGGGGGGATCAAGGCCGACAACTGCAGTGAGGTCGTCGCCGCCGGCGCCGACGTCGTGGTCTCCGGCTCGGGAATCTTCGGCCAGCCGGACTACGCCGCCGTGATTGCGGCGATGAAGGACGGCGCCTGAAGGCTAGCGGCGGCGCTTCGCTTTTTCGGGGTGTCGTGTTATCGACTCGGGGTTGCTCGCAGCGAACCGTCGGGGTGTAGCTCAGCCTGGTAGAGCACTGCGTTCGGGACGCAGGAGCCGGAGGTTCAAATCCTCTCACCCCGACCACTTCGCTTGTCTGCCGCCGGCCGCCCGCCGAGCGGCCGCCTGAAACACTCCGAGCACCGGGCCGGTGGACCGGTCCGGAGCCAGCGCCTCTGACCGATGTATTACCGCTTCAATCTGGGCTGCCTGTGGTTGTTGCTGCTGATCCTGTTGCTCGGCGGCACGCCGCTGCTGATCGGGGTCCTGCGCGTGTTCGCCGGCTTCATCGTCCTCACGCTCGTCGGCGGCGCGCTGCTGTCCTGGTGGATCCGCCGCCATGCGGTACTCGAGTACCGCCGGGCACGCAGCGCCCGGGGAGCACGGTTCGTCGAGTTGCTCGTGGCTCTGCTGGTGCGGCTCGCCGAAATCGACGGTCAGCTCGACCGGCGCGAAGTGACGGCGATTCGCAGGTTCTTCGAGCAGCGACTCGGCTACCGCGGCGAGCAGCTTCTGTGGATCCGCGACTTGATCAAGGCCAGCCGCCGCTCGAGCCGGCCCGTCGAAGACATTTGTGCCGAGATCGACGCCTCCTACAGCATTCAAGAACGCTTTCTCGTATTGCAGGTGCTCGCCAACGTCGCCGAAGCCGATGGCAGGGTCACACCCCGCGAGCGGCGGTTCATCGAGCAGGTCGCCGTCCTACTCGGCCTTGCCCCGTTCGTCTCGGGCTTCGAGTTCGAGTTCGAAGGAGGCGCTGAAGGCGCCCGCCGGGCGGGCGATCGGCGTATCGACGAGGCGCTGGCCACGCTCGGTCTGAACCGCGGCGCCTCGCCCGAGCAGATCAAGCAGGCCTGGCGCAAGCTGTCGATGGAGAATCACCCGGACCGGGTGACCCACCTCGGCGAAGAGTTTCGGCGCCTCGCCGAAGAGCGCATGCGGGCGATCAATGCAGCCTACGACGTCCTCAAGGAGGCAGGAATGGCTTCCTGAGTGCCCACGTGTTAGGCAGTGCTGATTCGGTGGGCACGGGGCCCGCTCGTTGCGGCCGGAATTCGCCGGTCTTTCGGGTCGAAATCTGGCATTTGCTTTGCAGGACTACCGGGTGCGTCAGACCGCTGCGGCGCCACCGGCGCCGATGACGACCCCGCCGCCCGGCCGTCACCGACGCTCAGGAGGAAAAGCCGATGAAGAAAGTCGAAGCGATCATCAAACCGTTCAAGCTCGATGAGGTAAAAGAAGCCCTCGGCGGAGTCGGGGTCCAAGGGATCACCGTCACCGAGGTCAAGGGCTTCGGCCGGCAACGCGGTCACACGGAGCTGTACCGCGGAGCCGAGTACGTCGTCGACTTCCTGCCGAAGGTCAAGCTCGAGATCATCGTCAAAGACGAGCAGGTCGAGGACGTCGTCGACGCGATCGCGACCGCCGCCAAGACCGGTCGCATCGGCGACGGCAAGATCTTCGTCACGAACATGGAAGAAGTCGTGCGGATTCGTACGGGAGAAAAAGGAGAGTCCGCGCTCTAGCAGCTCTGACGCGTTTTCAAAACACGGGAGGACCAAAAACAAATGACACCCAAAGAAGTATTGGAGTTCGCCGAGAAAAACGGCGTGGAGATGGTCGACTTCAAGTTCTGCGACCTACCCGGGACGTGGCAGCACTTCGCCACCCCGGTCAGCGAGCTCGAGGAAGACCTGTTCGAGCATGGCCTCGGGTTCGACGGATCGTCGATCCGCGGCTGGCAGGCCATCAACGAGTCCGACATGCTCGTGGTCCCCGATCCGGCCACGGCCGTAGTGGACCCGTTCTACGAAGCCCCCACGCTCTCTCTCATTTGCGACATTCGCGAACCGCTCACGCTCGAAAGTTACTCGCGTGACCCGCGGGGCATCGCCAAGAAGGCGATCAACTTCCTGCGTTCGACCGGACTGGGCGACACCGCCTTCTTCGGCCCCGAGCCGGAGTTCTTCATTCTCGACAGCGTCCGTTTCGACCAGAGCGAGAACGCTGGATTCTACGAAGTCGATTCCGTGGAAGGCTGGTGGAACACCGGCGACGACGGCATGCAGAACCTCGGTCACAAGCCCCGCTACAAGGAAGGCTACTTCCCGGTTCCGCCCCAGGACAGCCTGCACGACATTCGCACCGAGATGGTGCGGACCATGGAGCGCGTCGGTCTGCGCGTCGAAAAGCAGCACCACGAGGTGGCAACCGCCGGACAGGCGGAAATCGACCTGTTCCGCTTGCCGCTCGTCGAGATGGCCGACGCACTGATGTGGTACAAGTACATCGTCAAGAACGTCGCGCGCCGCAACGGCAAGACGGCGACGTTCATGCCCAAGCCGGTCTTCGGCGACAACGGCTCGGGAATGCACACCCACCAGTCGATCTGGAAGGGGGAGCAGCCGACGTTCGCCGGCGACGAGTACGGCGGCATGTCGGAGCTGGCGATGCACTACATCGGGGGCATTCTCACGCACGCGGCCGCGATCTGCGCGTTCTCGAACCCGACCACGAACTCGTACCGCCGCTTGGTGCCGGGCTTCGAGGCGCCGGTCAACCTCGCGTACTCGCGCCGCAACCGGTCGGCCGCGATCCGCATCCCGATGTACTCGGACTCCCCGAAGGCCAAGCGCATCGAGGTTCGGTTCCCCGACCCGACGGCGAACGGATACCTGGCGTTCTCGGCGATGTTGATGGCGGGTCTCGACGGCATCGAGCGCAAGCTCGACCCGGGCCAGCCGCTCGACAAGGACATCTACTCGCTGAGCAAGGCCGAGCTCGCCGAGGTGCCCAGTGTCCCCGCATCGCTCGAAGACGCGCTCGAGGCGCTTCGCAACGACCACGAGTTCCTGCTCAAGGGCGACGTCTTCACGCAGGACGTGATCGACACGTGGATCGGCTACAAGTACGAGCGTGAGGTGAGCCAGCTTAGGCTGCGCCCGCACCCCTGGGAGTTCGCGCTCTACTACGACGCCTGATCCCACTTCCCGAGCGCCGGTCTCGTCCCGCGGGACGGGACCGGCGCTCGCCGCCTGCCACGGCGCCGCCCGTGGCCCAAACCCCGAGGCCGGAGACCTCGCGGCAGCGTGCCGCGCTCGGCCTTGCAGTTGTCGCAGCACGGCGGTGGCACCTGCCCAAACCGCAAGGCCAGTCGGAGGTCACCGCCTTCTGAGCTCCTCGTGTGGGGACCGAGGAACGTAAGGAGGACGCTCATGCACTGGAAATCATCCGTTCGTCGTTGCCTCGAAGCGGTTGCCGTTGCGGCGGCGCTGCTCCTGGCGGCGAGGCCGGCGCATGCCGCTACGCCGATCGACACGGGAGACACAGCGTGGATCCTGGTCTCGACGGCTCTCGTCCTGTTCATGACCATTCCCGGACTGGCGCTGTTCTACGGCGGCCTCGTGCGCACCAAGAACGTGCTGTCCGTGCTGATGCAGTGTTTTGCTCTCACGGCGCTGGTCAGCATCATCTGGCTCGTCTTCGGATACAGCCTGAGTTTCGATCGAGGCGGATCCGTCCTCGGTGGATTCTCGAAGCTCTTTCTCGCCGGCATCGGCGCGGAGCACGTCCACGGCACGATTCCCGAGATCCTCTTCTGCGCGTTTCAGTTGACGTTCGCGATCATCACACCGGCGCTGATCGTCGGCGCGTTCGCCGAGCGCATGAAGTTCTCGGCCATGCTGTGGTTCTCGGGCCTGTGGCTCATCGTCGTCTACCTTCCGATTTGCCACATGGTGTGGGGCGGCGACGGCGCCCTGTTCGCCGACATGGGCGTATTCGACTTTGCCGGCGGTATCGTCGTGCACACGACGGCGGGAATCGCTGCGCTCGTGGCGTGCATCCTGATCGGCGCGCGCAAAGGCTATCCGAGCGCGGCGATGCGCCCGCACAACCTGACGATGGCGGTGACCGGCGCCGGCATGCTGTGGGTCGGCTGGTTCGGATTCAACGGCGGAAGCGCCTTGGCGGCCGATGGCAACGCGGCCATGGCGGTCCTGGCGACCCACATGTCGGCCTCGGCCGCCGCCCTCGTGTGGATGTCGATCGAGTGGCGCGCCCACGGCAAGCCAAGCGCACTCGGTTTCGTCACCGGCGCAGTGGCCGGCCTGGCCGCCGTGACACCGGCCTCCGGCTACGTCGGACCCATGGGCGCGGTCGTCATCGGCATCGTGTCTGCAATCGCCTGCTACTACGCCTCGACTCGCGTCAAGCAGCGTTTCGGCTACGACGACTCGCTCGACGTCTTCGGCGTCCACGGAATCGGCGGAATCGTGGGAACCCTGCTCGCGGGCCTGCTCGCGAGCGACACGTTCGGCGGCAACCAAGTGGGACTCGCCGTCGGCCGCCAGCTCGGAGTTCAGGCGATTGCCGTCGCATCGGCCGCCGTCTACACGGCGATCGCCTCGTTCGTCATTCTCAAGATCGTCGACTCGGCCGTCGGCTTGCGCGTCGACGAGATCGACGAGATCGAAGGCCTCGACCTCGCGCTGCACGAAGAAGCCGGATACAACCTGTAGCAATCGGCCTGCGCGCGAGCGAAAAAAAAGAGAAGCCGTCCCGGCCTTCGGGACGGCTTCTCTTTTCACGCGGCAGGTGCCGGCGCCGTCAGTTCAAGATCACCACTTCGACCCGCCGGTTGCGCGCCCGCCCGGCGGGATTGTCGCTGCCGTCGGGATTGGTGTTGGGAGCGACCGGGTACTTCGAACCGTACCCCTTGGTCGTGATCAGACCTTCCGGTACCCCGGCGGCGACCAAGGCCATCGCCACGCGGGCGGCGCGACGCTCGCTGAGGCCCTGGTTGTACATGGCCGCACCGATCGAGTCCGTGTGTCCCTCGACGGAGACCCGGCGGCCGCGGGCTTCGTTGAGCAGAACGTCGGCGATGTCGCGAATGCGGCTGCGCGCCTGCGAGGTAAGGTCCGAGCTGCCGAACTCGAACAGGACGTCGGGCAGCGTGACGACCACCCCGCGGTCCGAGCTCCGCGCATCCAAGTTGCGGGCACGAAGCTCGGCCAATAGCCGGCGGTTCTCGGCCAGCTCGGCTTCTTGCTCCTGCAAGCGCCGATCGAGCTCCGCCTGGCGCTGATCCTGAGCCTGGAGCTGGTCACCGAGCAGTCCCCCGGTGAGTCCGCCGATCGCCCCGCCGATGATTGCGCCCTCGGCCGCATCGCCACGGGTGCTACCGATGATCGCGCCGGTGCCCGCACCGATCGCCGCACCGGTCGCAGCTCCTTTTTCGCGCTTGGTCAGCGGCCCCGAGGCGCAGCCCGCGCCGATCAACCCCACTGCAAGAGCGGTTACTGCAATCCAACTTCGTGTCGCGTTCCTCATGGCTCAGTATCCTCGCTCGAGCTGCTCGATTTCTTCACGCTGCCGGCGGATTTCTTCGTCCCGCTCGCGCACGCGCTGCTCGAGTTCGTCGCTGGTCTGTTCCTGTGCCTGAACTTGATCGCCGGCGACACCGCCGGCAAGCGCTCCAAGAGCGCCGCCGATGAGCGCGCCTTCGAACGCATCACCGCGCGTGCTGCCGATGATCGCTCCGGTTCCGGCGCCAATCGCTGCGCCCGTGGCCGCGCCTTTCTCTCGCTTGCTCATCGGGCCCGATGCACACGCAGCGGCCGTAAGCAGGACAGCCGCGCCCAATGCGATGAGTTTCTTGTCGTTCATGTCAAAACCTCCTCGCGCTCCCGCGCCCGGCTTGCCCGCGCTTCATATTAGCCGACCCGCGAGGCGGGAGCACCCTGGCCCGAGCGCCCAGCCGCGTTGCGGCCCCACACCGGATAATACGTCGCGCGACCACCCGGGTTGCGCACCGGCGTTGGCGTGCCCGCTACTCCAGCGAGTCCCCGCCGCGCCTAACGCGCCGCGCTGTTTTTGGACGCTCCAGCAGTCGTTTCCTTCGATTCGGGAGCAAAAAGAGTCGCTAGGACGAGCGTCACCACGCCCACGGTGATGCAGCTGTCGGCCAC
Organism: uncultured Myxococcales bacterium; assembly: GCA_964597375.1. Taxonomy (GTDB): domain Bacteria; phylum Desulfobacterota; class Binatia; order UBA1149; family SPBQ01; genus CAZQYE01. Next base: position 15,748 of record CAZQYE010000004.1, on the reverse strand, counting down.
GTTGAATGCCGGCCAGTGCCAGCCTCGAAAGTGCGCGTCAATGAAATCGATGACTTGGCCGTAGATCAGCCGGTCGATCAGGTTTCCGATCGCGCCGCCGATCACGCCGGCCGCCGCCAGCCGCTGCCAGCGGCGCTCGCGCGGCAATCCGGCCAGCAGCCAGCCCAGACCCACGACCGCAGCCACGCCGACTGCGATCAAAAACACGTCGCGCCACACGGACGAGGCCCCGGCAAGTAGGCCGAACGCGGCACCCGGATTGCGAACGTGGGTGAGCGCGAGAAACCCTGGAATGACGTCGATCGAATGTCCCCTGTCGATCCACGCCAAGACGGCTGCTTTGCTCAAACGATCGGCGATCAAAACGAGGGCGGCGACGAGGACCGCGAACCGATTGCTCACGACGCCGCCGTTACGACCGAATGGCAACGACTGCAAAGCTCGGGATGATCCGAAGCAGCGCCGACGGACTCCGACCACATCCAGCAGCGGCTGCATTTGGCGCCGAGAGGCTGCTCGACGCGGACGCTGCGCTGGTCTCCCGGCGCAAGCTCGAGCTGCGAGACGATGCAGGTGGCCGCCATTTCTTCTTCGCCGAGTTGTTCGATCAGCGCCCGGTCGCCGTCGGGCGCGACGAGCCGGACGCGCGCATCGAGAGGATGTCCGAGGCGTCCCGCCTTGCGCTCGTCTTCGAGCGCCCTCGTGATCTCGCCCCGGATCTCCCACAGCCGCTGCCAGCGGGCGGAGAGCTCGTCGTCGCGCCAGCTCGGGTCGGCGCGCGGGAAATCGGACAAGAACACGCTCTCGGCCGGGGGGCCGCCCGGCATCTGCTGCCAAATTTCTTCGGCCGTAAACGAAAGAATCGGAGCGATCACCCCGGCCAGCGCCCGCAGAGCCTCGTACATCACCGTCTGCACCGCGCGCCTGCTCTCGCTTTTGGCTCCGTCGCAGTACAGGCGGTCCTTGACGATGTCGAAGTACAGCGCGCTCAAGTCGACGCTGCAGAAGTTGTTGAGTGCATGGTAGACGATGTGGAACTCGAACCGCTCGTACGCCGACCGGCAGCGCTCGAGAAAGGCGTGCAATCGCGTCAGCGCCCAGCGGTCGAGCTGCTTCATGCGATCGATCTCGACACGATCTCGAGCGGGATCGAAGTCGGCGAGGTTACCGAGCATGTTGCGGGCGGTGTTGCGGATCCGCCGGTACGAGTCGGCGAGCCGCTTGATGATCTCCTCGGAGATTCGAACGTCGTCGCGGTAGTCCTCGGCCGCCACCCACAGGCGCAGGATGTCGGCGCCGTACTGCTTGATGATCTCTTGCGGTGCGACGACGTTGCCGAGGGACTTCGACATCTTGCGCCCCTCGCCGTCGAGGACGAAGCCGTGCGTGAGCACGGCTCGGTACGGTGCCCGCTGGCGCGTCGCCGTCGCCGTGAGAAGCGCGGAGTGGAACCACCCGCGGTGCTGGTCGCTGCCTTCGAGGTAGAGGTCGGCAACGGTATCCGCGCCGTGGTCCTTCTCGACCACGCAGGCAAAGCTCACACCCGAGTCGAACCAGACATCGAGAATGTCGCGTTCCTTCTCGAAACGGGTTCCCCCGCAGTCCGGGCACGATAGGCCTGGAGGCAACAGTTCGGAAAGATCGCAGCGAAACCACGCGTCCGAGCCCTCGCGTTCGAACAGCGCAGCCGCGTTTTCGGCCAGTCGTGCATCGGTCGTCGCGCCGCCGCAGTCCCGGCAGCGCACGGCGATCACCGGCACTCCCCACGCACGCTGGCGCGAGAGGCACCAGTCGGGGCGGTTTGCGATCATGCCGTGGATGCGGTCGCGACCCCACGCCGGAATCCAACGAACCCGGTCGATCTCGGCCAGCGCGCGCTCGCGCAGGCCGCCTTGGTCGAGCGCCACGAACCACTGGTCGGTCGCCCGGAAGATGATCGGTCGCTTGCAGCGCCAGCAGTGCGGGTAGCTGTGATCGACGTCCTCGCGGCCGAGCAACGCGCCGCGGTCGGCCAGGAGCGCGACGATGTCTTCGTCGGTGTCGAATACAAAGCGGCCCGAGAAGCGCTCGACTTCCGAAGTGAAGCGGCCCTCGTCGTCGACCGGAGCATAGGGCTCCAGGTCGTATTGCCTGCCCACAACGTAGTCTTCTTCGCCGTGCCCAGGCGCCGTGTGGACGCAGCCGGTACCCGCGTCGAGGGTGACGTGCTCGCCGAGGATGACCACCGAGTCCCGATCGATCCAAGGATGGCGCGCGCGGATGCCCTCGAGCCGGCTGCCCGGGAACGTGGCAATCACCTCACCCAGGCTGAGGCGCTCGCGGAGCCCTTCGACCAGCGGCTCGGCAATGACCAACGCACGGTCGCCGGCGCGCACCAGCGCGTAAGGAAAGTGCGGGTGCACGGCGATCGCCAGGTTCGCCGGGAGCGTCCAGGGCGTCGTCGTCCAAATCGCAATCGCCGGCTTTTCTCCCGCAAACTCGGCAAGCGCGCCTTGCTCGCCGGGAACGTCGAAGGCGACGTACACCGAGATCGACCGGTGGTCGTCGTACTCGATCTCGGCTTCAGCCAGTGCCGTCCGGCACGAGGCGCACCAGTACACGGGCTTTCGACCGCGGTAGAGTCCTCCGCCGGCGATCATCCGCGCGAGCTCGCGGGCCTCCTGCGCCTCGTACGCAAAATCGGTCGTGCGGTACGGACGTTGCCAATCTCCAAGGACGCCGAGCCGGCGGAATTCCTCCCGTTGAACGTCGACGAAACGATCGGCGTACTCGCGGCAGCGCGCCCGCACGTCGAGAATGTCGGCCGCCTGGCGCGCCTCCGTGCCGAGGCTCTTTTCGACCTCGAGCTCGATCGGCAGGCCGTGGCAGTCCCAACCGGGGCGGTAGGGCGTGCGGTGGCCCGAGAGGTGCTTGTACTTCAGCACGATGTCCTTGAGAACCTTGTTCAGGGCGTGGCCGATGTGAATGCGACCGTTGGCGTAGGGAGGGCCGTCGTGCAGCAGGTACAGCGGTGCATCGGCCCGCAGGCGCTGCATCTTCCCGTACAGATCGAGCGCCTCCCAGCGCTCGATCGCCTGCGGCTCGCGCTCGGGCAATCGGGCCCGCATGGGAAACGAAGTCCGAGGTAGATTGAGGGTACTCTTGTAGTCCATCGCCTTTGGTCGCAGCCGCGGTCATAGCAACGGCCCTGGCTGCTCGCAACCGCTGCGGATCGCGGCTAACATGCGCGCATGGCCAAACGGCTGCGCGTTTTCTTCGACAAACCCGTAGGCGCCGTCCGCGTCGACGAACACGGGCAGGCCAAACCGTGTGCGATGGGTGTGGGATGGGTCAACCCGCACACCCGGCAGACGCTCGCGAAACTTCGAATTCCTCGAACCGACCCGAAGGGAAGGCCCCTCGAGGACGGCAACGAAGCGAGTTAGTCCGCCCGCAAAGCGCGAGCCGGCGCTTGGCCGATCGCGCGGGGAACGACCTCGGTAGTCAGCGTCCCGAGATCCGAGCACGCACGGCGCGCCTGCGCCCCCGCCGGTCTTCCCGAACGGCCCGCTCGCGGCGGACGCCCATGAAGTAACAACACATCTCGCTGTCGAGATCGTTGTTGAACGTGCGCTGCACGCCGTCCTCGAACAACACCCGTACCAAGCAGGTTCCCCCATCGACGACCGAAGTCATCTCCTCCACGACGGCGCCGTACCCCCACTCGACCCGTTCGGGGTGGTAGACCCGATCGCCTAGCCGCAGGTACAGCCGCACGACGCGCATGAGACCAACATACCCGCTCTCAGGCCGCGGCGCCAACCTGCTTTTTCCCCGCCCGAGGTCCCCACAGCCAGCTGCCGCCTACCCGGGCCGTCTCGGCACGAACGTCTCGAGCAAAGAGGGGCAAGACGAGAGAACCGTCCGCGGGACGCGGCCCGGTCGCCTCGGATGCTGGAGCAACTTTCATGCAGGCGCGCCGGGTGCGAGCCGGCCGACGCGGCCGGCTCCTGGGGTTCCCGGCGGACTCAGAATTCGCTGCCGCCCGCCGGCGCGACCTCGATACGAACGCCGTCGACGAGCACGGGAACGATACGCCGGCCGCCCGTGAGTTTGAGCAGTTCCGGGATGGTTTCGGGTCGCTCGGAAATGTCGATGACCGTGGGCCGAACGCCGCGCCGCTCGACCTCCTCGCGCAGGGCGGCGCAGTACGGACAGCCGGCCTTTACGTACAACGTCGTCGCCACCTGCTTACCATCCTCTCGGCCGTAAGAGCTCGAGAGCCGAGCAACCCCGGCTGCACGGCGGGCCTTATTACGTCGCGGCCTGCTCGCGCGGGGGCACCTTGCGCACGGTCGTGTCGAGCACCTCGAGCTCGACACCGCTGTCGCTGCGGATCGTAACGATGTTGCTGTAGACGTTCATCGCCGGCCGCGGCCGCACGGCGACCACGCGGAAACGACCTGGGTGCCCCTGGTGGACGACCTCGTCGCCAACGGCGATGCCCTCTTCACGCCTCTCGCTCGATTCGGCTTGCACGCGCGCTCCTCCTTACAGCCCATCATTCATGAACGCTCGCGGCGGCAACCTCAAACGAACGATCCGAGTGCAACCCGCGGCGCCGCTAGCACCTCGCCGTCGCGGCTTGTCCGTTCCTGACGACCGTCGGCCGGCAAGCCGCGGCAGCCGCTGACGTCCCCCCGCCGGATTCTCGAGCACCGCACCCTCGGCCTATTCCGCGCGCCGGTCGACCCGCGGCCGAGACTGGAATCCCCGCAGCTGGAATCGGCGGTTCTTGGCCCGGATGCGCCCGCAACGACCAGTGATGATCAGCCGAGAAAAATCGAACGGCGGCGCCTGAGTTGACGCCGCAGCAGAATCTGAACCGTCCGCCGCAGGCGGTCGGCCATCGCCTCGAAGTCCGTGCTCGCTTCGCCCCGGAAACGATGTTCGCGATACAGATAGATGCGGCTGCCGAAGACGATCGTCCACTTGGTGGGAAGCGGAACCAGACCGAGCGGCCCGAAGAACGGAAAGAACGGCGTAATGGGAAGATACGGAGCGCCTAGGGCTCTGCCGATCTGCGCGCTGCGGCCGATGAGCGGGTAGATTTCCTCGGCTCCGACGACGGCGAACGGCACGATCGGCGCTCGATGGCGAAGACTCAGCCGGGGCGCCGACGTCGAAAACCGGCCGACACGGTACCGATCGTCGTAGAGCTTGGCGACTCCACCGACGCCCTCGGGAAAGATCACCGGCAGCTCGCCACGCGAGAGCAACTCGTCGGCGACCGCGTAGCGCGCCGGCACTCCACCGAGCTTGCGGAACGCATCGCGCACCGGACCGAGGCGCTCGACGAACCGATCGTACAGCGGCCGAGCGATCCGGCCCGGCCCCTCATCGCTCGACAACGCGTAGGCGACCATCGTCGCATCGAACGGCAGACCGCCGGAGTGGTTGCCGACCAGGATCGCCGGTCCGCTGCGGGGCACGTGCTCCATGCCGATGACTTCGACTCTCCACCACGACTCGAACAGAAACCGGAAGAACGGCTCGGCGCGCTTGCGGAACTCCAGGTCGAGGCCGTAGTCCTCGGCCGCACCTTCCATCATTGCTTCCTCGCGCCTGGGAGCCGTAACACGAAGAAGCTGTTCGCGAAGATCGGGATCGAGCTGGAGACGGCGCCGCAGGCGCAAGCGCCGGATGGCAATCGCCGCTTCTCTCGTCGAACGTCCGGTCGTCTGCGCGCCGCGTGCCACCACCGAGCACGCTACCAAACCGCCGACCGGTGCTCAACCGATTTCGGGCTCTACCTGGTCGAAGACGGATAAATTCGAGCGCCGCGGTTCACGACGCGCTGCGGCCAACGCACGACCTCCTTCGATGATGATGCCCGCAGCAAGCAGCAACAGTAGGGCCCCGAGCGAAAACAAGAGCCACTGGCCGGCGGAAAAGAAGCGCGCGAGATTGTGCACCATCGCCGAGATCGTCGTCCCCATCATCAGCACCGCTGGAATCGCCGTCACCCAGTAGTTGCGGCCGCGCTGGTAGAGATAAACGCTTGCGACCAACAGCGTAAGGCTTGCCAGCAACTGGTTCGTCGTCCCGAACAGCGCCCAGAGCGCCAGGCCCACCGGTTTGCCGTCGATCTTGTAGAAAGCGAAAAACCCGATCACGACGACGGCCAGCAACGACGTGAGGTAACGGTTTTCGCGCTCGAACCCCGCCGTCGCCGCCATCTCGCAGATGTTGTAGCGCAGCAGCCGCGTGGCCGAATCCAGCGTCGTCAGGGCAAACGAAACCACGACGACGGCGATGAACGCCGTCGCGAGAGCTTCGGGTACCCCGAGGGCGTGAACGAAACGCGCGCTTCCTTCGATGAACACGCTGATCTTGCCGCCGAGCGTGTTGGCGGCGCTCCAGTTGGCGTAGTGGCTCTGCCAGCCCGCGGCCGTGCGGAACCCCGCCGTGCACGCGAGCACCGCCATCAGCCCCAGCAGCGACTCGCCGATCATTCCCCCGTAGCCGATCATCCGGGCATCGTCTTCCGACGCGATTTGCTTGGCGGTCGTTCCCGAGGAGACCAGGCCGTGGAACCCCGACACCGCCCCGCAGGCAATCACCACGAACACGAACGGAAACAGCGGCGGCGCACCCGGGGGCGCCAAGACCACGGCAGGAGAGACGAACTCCGGTCGCAGGACGACGAACCCTCCGTACATGACGGCGATCCCCAGGTACAAGAGCAGGGAGTTGATGAAGTCACGCGGCTGCAACAGCACCCACACCGGCAGCACGGAAGCGAGAAAACTGTAGACCAGCAGCACGACGCCCCAACCGTCCCGGCTGCTCCAGACAACCGAAAGCCGTTCGCTTCCGGCGGCGGCCGCCACGGCGAGCAGCGTCAGGACAAAGCCCAGTGCCGCCGCCCGCGACGCCGGCACCCCCCGCTTGAACACGGCCACTCCGACGCCGACGGCGATCGCCATCAACGCGAACGATGGAAACACCGCCTGCGGGTAGAACTTGGGCGTGAACAGCGTGGCGATCACCGACACGAACACGCCCATCGCCAGCGCGATGCCGAAGAAGATGATCAAATGAAACAGCGTCTTCGCACGCGCGCCGATGATGCCCTCGGTGATCGCCCCGACCGACAGGCCGCGCGCGCGCATCGACATCGCCAGAGCCGCGAAGTCGTGCACGCAACCGACGAGCAGAGCACCGACGACGACCCACAGCATGCCGGGCAACCAGCCCCAGATGACCGCGATCGCGGGTCCGAGCATCGGCGACAGGCCGGTGATCGACGCGTAGTGGTGGCCGAACAAGACGTATGGATTGGTCGGCAGATAATCGACGTCGTCGCGCATCGCATGGGCGGGAGTAACGGCCGCACCGTCGAGCGCAAACACGCGGCGGCCGAGATAGCCGGCATAAAAACGGTAGCCGAGCCAGTAGAGAACGAAGCAACCGAGCGTGGCCGCAACTGCCAATTTCTCACTCCTCGGACGGCCGTGCGCTGCGGCGGCGCCGGCGGCGTTTCTTCTTCTTTTTCCGAGCCGCGCCGGCTTGGTCCTCCCGCCCCTTGCCCGTGGCCTGCGCCGGCGCTGCGGGATCGGGCCCTAGACCGCCTTGGCCGCGGCCGGCCGACCCCGCCGCAACAGACTCGGCGCGCCCGCGGCCTGCGCGCGACTTCTTGCGCTTGGAACGGGCGTCGCCGCCATCGCGCGACTCGCGTTTGGGTGGCTCGGCTGCCGAACCCGATCGCCCGCGCGTCTTGCCGCGACCGGCTTCCGAGCCCCGGCGCGCCGTGCGACCGCCGCCGTCCCGGCGGTGGGCGCCACTGCGAGGGCGGCGGCTCGGCTGCACCATCAAGTCCTCGTCGGGCAGCTCGTGTGGAATCTTGTAGCCGACGAACGCTTCGATGGCGTCGAGCGAGTACACGTAGCGCTCGCAGGCCAGGGACACGGCCTTCCCCGTCGCTCCCGCGCGCGCCGTGCGGCCGATCCGGTGAACGTAGTCCTCGGGGTCCTGCGGCAAGTCGTAGTTGAACACGTGGCTGACCGCCTCGATGTGAAGTCCGCGCGAGGCGACGTCCGTGGCGACCAGAATGTCCTTGCTCCCCTCCTTGAACTCGCGCAGCAGCCGCAACCTCTTGCGCTGATCGATGTCGCCGGCAAGAGCGCCGGCTCGGTACCCTTCGTCCGACAGCACGGACGCCACGAAGGCCGCTCCGCTTCGCGTGTTCACGAACACCAGGGCGCGACTTGGTTTCTCCCGCCGCAGCAGCCCCAAAAGAACGGGCAGCTTTTCCTCCTGGCCGACGTGATAGACGACCTGCGTGATGTTGTCCGCCGTGATTTGCTCCCCCGAGACGGCGATGCGCTCGGCCCGATTCATGTGCTCGTAGGCGAGCTCGAGAACCCGGTGCGAAAGGGTCGCCGAGTACAGGAACGACTGCCGCTTGGACGGATCGGGAAGCCGCCGCGCCATGAAACGGATGTCGTCGATGAAGCCCATGTCGAACATTCGGTCGGCTTCGTCGATGACCAGGATCTCGATACGGTCGAGGTGGTAGGCCTTCTGCCGGTAGTAATCGATCAGGCGGCCGGGGGTTCCGATGAGAATGTCGACTCCGGCACGGATTCCTTCGAGCTGCTTTTGATAGTCGACGCCGCCGTAGACCGCGTGAATCCGGTAGCCGCAGTGGCGCCCGAGCAGCTCGGCCTCGTCCTTGATCTGCACCACCAACTCACGGGTAGGAGCGATCACGAGCACGCGCGGCGACCGCCCCCTCCGCTTGCGGCCCTCGTCGGCACGCAGCAGCCGCGTGAACGTGGCGATCAAGAACGCGGCCGTCTTTCCGGTTCCCGTCTGCGCCTGCCCGGCAATGTCCTTGCCCGCAAGGGCCAGCGGCAACGTCGCTCGCTGGATCGGCGTGCACTCGGTGAAGCCCGCATCGGCGATGCCGCGCCGCACGGGCTCGGGAAGATCGAGGGCGTCGAACGGCAGCGGATCAGGTAGACTCGTCACCCTCACAGACCTCCAGGCGCCGACAGAGAACTCCGCCGCGACGGGTCGCGGCTGGCCAACAGCAACTCGCGGAAATCCTCGGGGCCGACGAAGCCGACGGTGCGGCGCCATTCCTTACCGTCGGCGCCGAAGAAGATCGTCGTCGGAGCGCCTAGTACGTCGAACGTTTCGAGAATGGCATCGACCTGCCGGTTGCTCTTGGTCATGTCGACGGTGAGAAACGACATTCCCCGGCCGGCCTCGACGACCCGGGGATCGCGAAACGTCCTCTCCTCCATTTCCTTGCATGGAAGGCACCAGTCGGCCCGGAACTCGATGACGAACGGCTGGTGCCGGTCGCGAGCGGCATCATAGGTGATCGCCGAGAACGGCTCGAACGGTAGTCCTTCCTCGCTGTCCCCCACCGTGGGCCGATACACGACCACCAGCGCGGCCAGCGCGACGATCCCCGCCACGGCGCGAAAACGCACGAACCAGGTCGTTCCGCGGCCAGCCGGATCGAGAAACGCCAAGTACGCCACCGCGAGAAACAAGAACGCCGGCATCAGCCGGTCACCGAGCGCGGCCGGAAGTACCGGCCGCACGAAGTAGATGGCCATGGCCAGCAAAATGCAGCCGAACAAGTGTTCGGTCCACTGGAGCCAGGCCCCCGAGCGGGGCAGCGCCGAGATCGACCCGGCGGCCATCGCCAGGGCTACGTAAGGAATGCCCAGGCCCAGGGCGAGAAGAAAGAACAGGCTGAACCCGAGGAGCACATCGCCGCGGCTTCCAACGAACACGAGCAGACCGACCACCACCGGCCCGACGCACGGTGCGGCGACCAAGCCCATCGTCATTCCCATCAGCGTCGCGCCGACCGCTCCACTGGCGGCCCCCGCAATCCGCGCATCGAGCCCACCGGGAACCTGAATCTGGTAGAGTCCGAAAGACGAAAGGGCGAGCGCCACCATCATCAGCGAGATCGCAATCAGGACGGCGGGATGGGTCAGTGCCCGCCCGAACAGTCCGCCCGAGAGCGCCGCCGATGCCCCCAGCGCCGAAAACGTCACGGCGATTCCAATCGTGTAGCAGATTGCCAGCCACAACATGCGGCCCCGGCGCTCGCCCGCTTGGCGGCCGAAGTAGGCGATCGTGACCGACACCAGAGGATACACGCACGGAGTCAGGTTCAGGGCGAGACCGAGCAGCAGCATTCCCGGCACGACGACCCACAGACCGCCGGCGACGAGGCGGGCGATCGACTCGGCTGCCTCTTCGTTGAAGCCGGCACGCTCCACCTCGCGGGCATCGAGCGCCGACAGCTTGAGCTGAATCGGCAGTCGGACCGAGGTTGGCCGCAGGCAGAGCGTGTCGTTGCATGCCTGGTAGCGCACGACGGCAACCGGGGTCCGCGGCGACACCGACATCCGGTCGTAGTGCAGGCGCGCGGAGATGCGCACCCTTCCTTCATACAGGCGAAGCGGCCGGCTGCCCCCGAGCTTGAGCTGCCGCACCACGGGCTTGGGGTAGGCAACGTCGACCACCGAAAGCCCGTCGCTCAGATCGAACTCGACGCTCGTCGGGATGAGAAAGTCGATTCCCGGCTCGTTGCTGTTGATGTGCCACCCCTCGGCAATGTCTAACTCGATCGTGACGGTGGCCGACTCGCCGACGTGGATGCTGGCGGGAGAGGCCGCTGCAGACGCCGAGACGGGACCCTCGGCCGCTCCGGCGACCGAAGCGAGCGCGGCACCGAGGAATACAGCGATGGACGTCAGGGTAACCCGAGAAAACATGAATCGACTGGCTCGGGAACGGAGCACCTCTGCCAAGCTATCGCACCGAAACGGGATTTGCGAGTCACGGTCCCGGCGGCTAAAGCCTAGCCTCCGGACTTCATGGATCACCAGGGCCGGCGCGCAGCCAAGGAGAAGACCACATGACGAACGAGACGACTTTCGTGAGACGGCTGGCCGCCACGGCAGCGGCGGTCTGTCTGCTGGCTCTTGCCGGCCCTCGGGCGGCATCGGCCGGTTGGTTGGCCTCGCGCGGGCCCGTGCTCCTCGGTGGAGCGGCCTCGAAGAATGGCTTCGACCTGTGGCTTCCCGGCCTCGGGTGGCGCTTTGACGGCGGCCTGGGAAGCCGGGCGGACGCACTCGCCGAACGTGCCGGCGTTCGTGCCCGCCTGGTGCTCGAGCCGAGCGTGGCGGCGATCTTGGGAGACGCCGAATCGATCGAGGCTCAGATCGTGCCGATGATCCACGTCCGCCCAGCCTCGCATGCGGATTCGAGCTGGAGCCCTTACCTGGAAGCTGGAATCGGGCTGGCCTACACGGCGGTTCACGGACTGCGCCTGGGCTCGGAGCTGCTGTTCAGCGACCAAATCGGCGCCGGGCTCGTCTTGCCGCCGTACCGCGGCCACCGCATCGGCATCGGCTACCGTTTCCGCCACCTTTCCCATGCCGGACTGTGGGCCAAGACGAACTCCGGCCTGAACACGCACTTTCTCGTCCTTTCGTTCGAGTAGAGCGCGGGCTCAGAGCGGAACGACCTCGGTCAGTTCGAGCCCGTAACCGGAAAGGTTCGGCAAGCGCGGCGGCGAGTTGCTGAGCAGGCGGATCTTGCGAACACCGATGTCGCGTAGAATCTGAGCGCCGATGCCATAGTCCTTGAAGCGCGCCAGGCGAGCGTTGGGATTGGTGCTCGCCGGCATCTGCTCGTCGGCCAGCATTTCGGCTCCGCGACCGGGACGCCGCACGTACAGGACGACGCCGCCTCCTTCGGCCGCAATCCGCTCCATCGCCGCGTGCAGCAGCCGACCCGTGTTGCGGCGCGTGTAGCCGAAGACGTCCCCCGCAACGTACTCGGCGTGAGCGCGGACCAGCACCGGCTTGTCCGGATCGATCTCGCCGCGCACCAGCGCAACGTGTTCCCCATCGTCGACGCTGCTCGTGTAGACGTGGGCGGTGAACTCCTCTCCGTAACGCGTCGGCAGCCTGGCGCTGGCGACCCGCCGTACCAGCGACTCGTTCTGAAGCCGGTACTGGATGATGTCGGCCACCGTACCGATCTTCAGACCGAAGCGGCGTGCGAACTCCACGAGCTGGGGAAAACGCGCCATCGTCCCGTCGTCGTTGAGGATCTCGCAGATCACACCGGCCGGCTCGAGGCGGGCGAGCCGGCACAGGTCGACGGCGCCTTCGGTTTGCCCGGTCCGCACCAGGACGCCGCCAGGTCTGGCCCGCAGCGGGAACACGTGACCGGGCGAAACGAAGTCACTGGCCGTGGCCGTCTCACTGACGGCCCTACGAATCGTCAGCGCGCGGTCGGCGGCGGTGATCCCGCCCGAGCGGCAGTCGCGGGCGTCGATCGACACGGTGAACGCGGTGCCGAGCGGCGCAGTGTTCTCGGCTACCATCATCCCGATCCCGAGCCGGTGCATGCGTTCTTCGGTCACCGGCATGCACACCAGGCCGCGGGCATGAACCAGCATGAAGTTGATGTGCTCGGCGGTGACTTTCTCTGCCGCAACGACGAGATCGCCTTCGTTCTCGCGATCCTCGTCGTCCATCAGGATGATCATCCGCCCGGCGGCGAGCTCGGCGGCGAGTTCCTCGACCGGCGCCACGCCCGGAGCGGTCGCCCCGGCGCCTTCTGGAGCGTTTCCCAGCACCGGCGCTGATCATAGCCACGGGGCGCCCCCGTTCAAAAAGGCCGCCCGGGGTTACTCGACGGTCACGCTCTTGGCGAGATTTCGCGGCTGATCGACGTCCGTGCCGCGCTCGACGGCCACGTGGTAGGCGAACAACTGCAGGGGGATCGACAGCAGCAGCGGCGCGAGCACTGGATTGCTCGCCGGAACCGGCAGGATGGTCTCGGCGATGCGCTCGAGCTCGGCGTCGGGCGAATCGCAGACGGCGATGATGCGCCCGCCGCGCGACTCCACTTCCTTTAGGTTGCTCAGGGTCTTGCCGTACACCTCGTCACGCGGCAGCAAAACGACGACCGGCATGTTCTCGTCGATCAGCGCAATCGGCCCGTGCTTCATCTCGCCGGCCGGATAGCCTTCGGCGTGAATGTAGGAGATCTCCTTGAGCTTGAGTGCGCCTTCGAGGGCGATCGGATAGTTGATCCCGCGGCCGAGGTAGAGCATGTCCGAGGCGCTCGCATAGCGGCGCGCGGCACGGGTGATCAGGCGATCGCTCTTGAGGACGTGCTCGACGAGAAGCGGCAGCGAGACGAGGTCTCGCACGAGGCGCCCATGGACTTCGTCCGCGGCGATGCCCCGCTGCGACGCAAGATGGACGGCGAGCAAGTACAGGGCTGTCAGTTGCGTTGTAAACGCCTTGGTGCTCGCCACACTGATTTCGGGTCCGGCGTGCGTGTAGACGACGGCATCGGCCTTGCGCGCGATCGACGAGTCGACGACGTTACAAATGGCGACCACCGGCGCTCCGCGCTCCTTGGCCGGCTCGAGGGCGGCCAGCGTATCGGCGGTCTCTCCGGACTGCGAGATCACGAGCAGCAACGTACGATCGTCGATCAGCGGATCGCGATAGCGAAACTCACTTCCGTAGTCGACTTCGGTGGGCAGACGGGCGAGTCGCTCGAGAATGAACTTCCCGACCAGCCCCGCGTGCCAAGCGGTGCCGCACGCCACGGTGGTGATCCGTTCGATGCGCTCGAGCCGGCCAGCGATCGCTTCAAGCTCGGGCAAGACGACCGACGACGACTCGGGCGCAATCCGCCCGCGCATCGTATCGATGATGGCCTGCGGTTGTTCGTGGATCTCCTTGAGCAGGAAGTGTTTGTAGCCGCCCTTCTGCGCAGTGACCGGATCCCAAGCGACGTGTTTCGGCTCGCGCTCGACCTGTGAGCCGTCGAACGCGAACAGCTCGAACCCGTCGGCCGAGATCGAGGCGATCTCGCCGTCTTCGAGAAACACGACTTCGCGCGTGTAATCGAGCAGCGCGGGAATGTCCGAGGCGACGAAGTTCTCGCCTTCGCCGATGCCGAGCACCACGGGGGTCGCGTTCTTGGCCGCAACCAACCGTCCCGGCTCGCGGCTCGACAGGACGACGATGGCGAACGACCCTTCGAGCTTGGCGATGGCCGCGCGCGTCGCCTCGAGCAGCGACCGGCCATTCTTCATTTCTTCGTCGATGAGGTGCGAAATCACCTCGGTGTCGGTCTCCGAACGGATCTCGCGTCCTGCGGCAACCAATTGCTCGCGCAACGAGACGTAGTTCTCGATGATGCCGTTGTGAATGACGACGACCTCGCCGGAGAGGTGCGGGTGCGCGTTCTGCTCGGACGGGCGGCCGTGCGTGGCCCATCTGGTATGGCCGATGCCGGTCGTTCCCGGCAACGGGTTGGTCTGCAGCAGTTCTTCGAGACGGTCGAGCTTGCCGACGGTGCGGCGGATCTCGATACGCCCGTCGACGAGGGTCGCGAGGCCGGCCGAGTCATAACCGCGATATTCGAGCTTGCGCAAGCCGCCGAGAAGCACCCGGTCGGCCGGGCGCGAGCCGACGTATCCGACGATTCCGCACACGGCTCAGCCCTTCCTCGCGGCGCGCTTGCGGAACGCGGCCACCCAGCCGCGGCGGACTTTCTGCGGTTTGTCGTTGTAGACGAGGGCTCCCGGCTCGACATCGCGTACGACGGTCGATCCCGCGGCGACGTAGCAATCGGCGCCAAGTCGCACGGGCGCGACCAACTGCGTGTCGCTTCCGATCTGAACGCGGTCGCCGATTTCCGTCCGGTGCTTTGCGAACCCGTCGTAGTTGCATGTGATCGTGCCGGCCCCCACGTTCACGTCGCGGCCGACGGTGGCATCGCCGACGTAGGCTAGGTGGTTCGCTTTGGAGCGGTCGCCGATCTTCGATTTCTTCACTTCGACGAAGTTGCCGATGTGAACGTCTCGGCCGAGGTCGGCGAGCGGCCGCAGGTGTGAGTACGGACCCACGATGGCGCCTTCGCCGATTCGCGCTTCGCATGCGACGACGCCCCAGCGAACGTGCACGCGATCGCCGATCCGGCAGTCGGCGATGTGCGCCGTACCGTCGATACGACAGTTGCGGCCGATCACCGTGCGCCCTTCGATACGTACGTTGGGGCCGATCACGGTATCGGCACCGATGCGTGTATCGGACGAAAGATACGCGGTGGTCGGATCGAGGAACGTCACGCCCCGGTCCATTGCCGCCATGATCAGGCGTTCCTGGGCGGCGGCCTCGACG
Source organism: uncultured Myxococcales bacterium (assembly GCA_964597375.1). Lineage (GTDB taxonomy): Bacteria > Desulfobacterota > Binatia > UBA1149 > SPBQ01 > CAZQYE01. The sequence goes on along the minus strand of CAZQYE010000004.1, from coordinate 512 downwards.
CGCGCCAAGTCCAGGCGGGAGTTGACCCCCCAGCCTTCGCAGTCGTCGTCGAGCAACACCACGCCGGCGCGTCCGCGCTCTGAGGCCATCTCCACCACGTCGGTCAAGTAATACTCGCGTTGGGCGTTGTCGCGACCGAGGGAGGAAAGCGCGCGCCAGAGAAACGAAGCATCGAAGCAGTACGTTCCCGTGTTCACCTCGTCGATCGTGCGCTCGTCGGCATCGGCGTCGGCGTCCTCGACGATGCGCACGCTGCCGCCTTCACCGCGCAGGATCCTGCCGTAGCCGGTCGGGTCCTCGACTTGCATCGACAGCACGGTCGCCAGCGCCGAGGCCTTGCGGTGCAGTCGCAGCAAGCGGCGACAGCTCGCAGCCCGAAGCAGTGGAACGTCGCCGCAGACGACGAGTACGTCGCCGGAAAAGCCCCGCAGCCGACTGCGCGCGGTGCGCACGGCATCGCCCGTTCCGAGCTGCCGCTCCTGCAACGCGCACGCTGCGCGGTCGCCTACGGC
>CAZQYE010000003.1:0-31629 GCA_964597375.1 uncultured Myxococcales bacterium | reverse complement strand
GCCGGACTACGCTCTACCGATTCGAAGAGGCGACGGACGGCAGCCGCACGAGAACAGCCGTGTTCGCCGACGGAACGAGCCAGACGGCGACTACCGATCCAGCGGCAACCACGGCAATCACTCTTTCGCACGGAACGACCCTCGTGATCGAGCCGACTCCCGATCCTCGTTTTGGGTTTGCTGCGGCCTCGGCCGGAACCGTCACGGTGACCACTCCGGCCGGACTGACGCGTGTGGCCACAAGGACCCGCACCGTCTCTCTAGTCGATTCGACGGACGTGTTCAGCATTACGACGCTGACCGACACAACCGACATCAACGGCAACACTTATACCAGTACCTATGATGGTACGACGGGCGTCTTCAGTGACACGACTCCGGAGGGCCGTCAGAAGACACGCACCATCGACGCGCTCGGGCGAGTCGTCGAAGAGCAAACAGCGGGGCTGCTGCCCGTCACGTATGAGTACGATTCGAACGGCCGCCTTTCCACGGTCACAACCGGCACCCGTTCTATCGGTTTCGCCTACGACGCTGGGAGTCGGCTCTCAACGCTCACGGACTCACTCGGACGCTCGTGGAGCTTCGCATATGACAATGCCGACCGGCTGACGCTGCAGACATTACCCGACGGCCGTTTCATTGGATACGAATATGATTCGAACGGGAATCTGACCACCATCACGCCGCCCAACGGCTCGCCTCACAGATTCACCTACAGTCCTGCAGGCCTCCAAGAAGACTACGTTCCGCCGCAGCCGGACCCGCAGAGTCCCGTCTCCAACCTGCGCACAACATACGAGTACGACCTCGACCGTAAGATCACTCGTGTCATCCGCCCCGATGGTCGCACGATCGATTTCGGCTACGACAGCGCAGGACGGCTCAGTACCATGACGTTACCTCGTGGGAGCATTCAGTACTCGTATGACGCGGCCACCGGACTACTGGCAACTGTAACCGCACCCGATGGCGGCACCATCGCTCTTAGCTTTGATGGCTTTCTCCCCACGATGGAAACGTGGGCCAACGGCCTAGTCACAGGCAACGTGAGCCGGACGTACGACAACTTCTTCCGAATTTCGACGATCAGCGTGAACGGCACCGACCAGATCGACTACGGATACGACAAGGACGGTCTACTGATCCAACTCGGCACCTTGGTGTTGTCGCGCGATCCGCAAAACGGGCTTCTGACGGGCTCGGCACTCGGTGCGGTCAGCGACGTTACTACTTATACGAGCTACGGAGAAATCGCGACGTACGTCGCGAACTACAATGGAAGCGACATCTACCGCGCCGAGTACCAGCGCGACGACTTGGGGCGGATTACTGAAAAAACTGAAACGGTACTCGGAGAAAGCCATCACTACCAGTACGCGTACGACGTTGCCGGCCGGCTCGCGGACGTGACCGAGGATGGCAGTACGATCGCGCAGTATGCCTACGATGACAACGGGAACCGCCTCAGTCGGACTTCCCCCGGAGGAAACACAATGGCCGGCGCGTACGACGAGCAGGACCGACTGCTCAGCTACGCACCGTACACGTACACGTATACGCTCAGCGGCGAGTTGGCCACGAAAACCAACACCGCCACCCAAGAGACTACCACCTACGAGTACGACGTTCTCGGCAACCTGCTCGCCGTCGTGTTGCCGGACGGAACCCGGATCGATTACGTTCTCGACGGACGCAATCGCCGGATCGCGAAAAAAGTAAACGGCACACTTATTCAGGGATGGCTGTATCAGGATGACCTCAACCCCATTGCGGAACTCGACGGCGGCGGTAACGTCGTCTCCCGCTTCGTGTACGGCACGCGGGAAAACGTACCGGACTTCATGATCCGCGCTGGAGAGATCTACCGGTTCGTCGTGGACCACCTGGGCAGCCCGCGCCTGATCGTCAACACCACGACCGGAGACGTCGCGCAACGACTCGACTACGACGAGTTCGGAAACGTGACTGGTGACACGAATCCAGGATTTCAGCCCTTCGGTTTTGCAGGTGGACTATACGATTCCGATACCGGCCTGACGCGATTTGGAGACCGGGACTATGATGGGTTTACCGGACGCTGGACGTCGAAGGACCCGATCGGCTTTCGCGGAGGCGACACGAACCTCTACGGCTACGTTCTCGGTGACCCCGTCAACTGGAAGGATCCCGTCGGTCACAGCGGTCACGGAAAACACCTATGTGAGAAGTGGCTACCGCGATTGATCCCGAATACGCACGATCCTCTGTGGGCACCGCTCGGCCCAGACCATCCCAAGTCGAAGGTCGATCAGATCTTCGGAACCATCCTGTCACCGATCTGGGTTGGACCGGCGGCAATCTGGTGCTACGCGCTCAACGGTCTGCCTGAAGAGATTACCGTCTTACCCGGTGCGTTTGAGGATTTCGCACGGACGGACGTTCAACAACTAATGGCGCCAGCCCGGCGCCCGTTGCGTCCGCCACGGTTACCGGCGCCAACCGTTCCTTCCACGCGACCACAGATGCCGTCGTTACCGCCGTGGATGCCGATGCCGTCCTGCCGCTGAAAGCGCCGGGCCTCGGGAACGACCCTCGGCCCATGGCCGAAACGAGCGGAGAGACAACCTGGCACTGCATGAAGTGGTTTTGCCGGGTATGCTGGTACGCGGTAACACACAAATCGTTCGGGCAACTTCAGCCGAGCTCGACCGCCACGCCGGTACCTGGTGAATCCCCGGCGCGCCCGTAGTAAGAGTCGGTACTGTGAACCATCTGAGAGTCGACGATCCGGCCACCGGGCAAACGGCCTGCGAGCTGCCGCTGGCAACGATCGACGAGGCGCGGGAGTGCACTCGCCGAGCGGCGCGTGCCGCCCGTAAGTTCGCGGCAACCACGATCGCGGAGCGCATCGGGCTGTGCGAGCGATTCATCGCGGCGTTCGAAGAATCCACCGAGACCATCGCGTCCGATATCGTCCGGCAGATGGGAAAGCCCATTCGCGAAGCACGCGCCGAAGTCGCCACGACGATCGCCCGCACGCGGGCCGCCATCGAGCTTGCGCCCGAGGCGCTCTCGCCCGAGCGGCTCGGCGACCGCGACGGCATCGAGCGCGTGATCGAACACGTGCCGCTTGGGGTGGTCCTCGACATCGCGGCTTGGAACTACCCGCTTCTTACGGCCGTCAACGTCGTCGTGCCGGCCGTTCTGGCCGGCAACGCCGTGCTTCTCAAACATTCGAGCCGCACGCCGCTTTGCGCCGGCCACTTCGCCGACGCGTTCGCCCGGGCGGGCGCACCCGAGGGTCTGGTAAGTGCGCTGGTCGCCGATCACGAGGTGACGGCCGGGCTGATTCGCGAGCCGGAAATCGGCTACGTAGCCTTCACCGGATCGGTTGCCGGCGGACGAGCGGTATCCGAGGCGGCACGTGGGCGGTTCATCGACGTCGGTCTCGAGCTCGGCGGCAAAGACCCCGCATACGTGCGAGCCGATACCGACGTAGAAAGTGCGGCCGAGGCGATCGCCGACGGCGCCTTCTACAACGCCGGCCAGAGTTGCTGCGCGGTCGAGCGAATTTACGTCGATCGCAAGATCTACGACCGCTTCGTTGCGGCCGTCATCGCGGAAGCCCGGCGCCGCCCGCCGGCAGATCCCAAGCGCGAGGACTGCCGGCTCGGCGCCATTGCGCAGCCCGGCCAGACCGAGTTCATCGCCCGCCAGATAGAAGACGCGGTGGCAAAGGGAGCCAAAGTCGAAGTCGGCGGGCAGGCGGCGGCGATCGGCGGCCGCGGTCGCTATTTCGAGTGCACGGTGCTCACCGGCGTCACGCACGAGATGGACGTGATGCGGGAGGAAACGTTCGGACCGGTCGCGCCGATTGCCGCCGTCGGCGGAGACGAAGAGGCGATCGAGCTCATGAACGATTCGCGCTATGGCCTGACGGCCTCGATCTGGACGCGCGACGAGAAGGCGGCACACCGACTCGCCTCGCACCTTGAAGCGGGAACGATTTTCCTCAACCGCTGCGACTACGTCGATCCGTATCTGCCTTGGGCCGGATGGAAGGACAGCGGCGTGGGCATGACTCTGTCCCGCCACGGGCTGCTGCGTCTTACGCGCACGCGGGCCCGCCATTTCCGGCCCCAGGGGTGAGGCCGCAGCGCACCCGGCAACTCGGTTTGCACGCTGCAAGCCGGCGGCCACCATCTGCCGTCGCTGACGCGAACTCGTTGCCGCCACCTAGCGAGTGTGTGCGGGCGCCATGAGCCGGCGGCCGCAGATCACCGGACAAAACGACCGCGGCTTCGCCTCCACACCGGCCCCGCCCGGCCGCCTTCGGCAGAACGCCGGCCGGTCGCATTGCTGATCGTTACCCGGCTACGTAATCGCGCAGGAAGCGAATCTCGGTATCGGACTCGTCGAGCTTGGCCTTGACGACGTCGCCGATCGAAATGATATCGATTAGACGGCGGCCTTCGAGAATGGGCAGGTGGCGGATTCGCCGCTCGGTCATCACGTGCATGACGCTGTCTACTCGGTCGCTCGGCACCGCAATGATCAGGTTGCGGGTCATCACAGCGCCGACCTTCATCGATGCGACCTTGTGGCAGTCATCGCTCGCCGCTAGGCGCAAGATGTCACGCTCACTGATAATTCCCACTAGGTCGCCGTCGTCGTTGCAAACGGGCAGCGCGCCGATGTTGAACTCGACGAGCTTACGGGTGGCTTCCTGCACCGTGTGCTCGGGCGAGATCGTCTGAAGACGCATGCGTTTGAGCTTACAGATGTCGGAGACTTTCATCGCAAACCTCCCTCCCCCGGCACCGGTGGCGGGGTCTGAGCGGACTCACACCCCACCGTTCCAGGGCCGGTAGGGCAAACGCACAAAGGGTACCACAATCGCCCCGCCGGCCGTCAACACGCAATCGCCCGCGGCTGCACCGCGGCGGCGGTGAAACATGTTCTTCGCCGATCCGAATTTCGTAACCACGTAATCCTTCAGACGTTTCCTTCACCACGGTTTGCCGCGCTGCGTGATCCCCCTTAAGCTCCAATCACACTGGAGGTGGCCTGAGTGACAGCGAACACCAAGGGGGCACGCGCGGGAACGGCACGGGGATTCAGCGGCCTGAGAGTCGTCAGTTTCGAAAGCCGCCTGGCCGAGGAGTGCGCATCCCTCATCCGCAAGGCCGGCGGAATCCCCATCTCGGCGCCTTCGATGCGCGAGGTTCCACTGGAAAACAACGCCGAGGCCCGCGACTTCGCCGAGCGCCTTCTCGAGGGAGCCTACGACATCGTGGTGTTCACGACCGGGGTCGGAGCGCGCACACTGATCGAAGCGATGGAGACCGTCCATCCGCGCCCCGATCTGGTCCGGGCTCTTGCGCAGACGACCATCGTGGCGCGGGGCCCCAAGCCGCTACGCGTTCTGCGAGAGCTCGGCGTCCCGGTCGCGATCGAGGTTCCCGAGCCGAACACCTGGCGTGAGGTCATCGCTGCAATGGAAGAAAGCGCCGAGGGAGTCAGCCTCGACGGCGCTCGGGTGGCGGTCCAGGAATACGGGGCGCGCAACCAAGCCTTTCTCGACGAGCTCGCCGAGCGCGGTGCGCGCGTCGAGCCGGTGCCCGTCTACCGCTGGGCCCTTCCCGAGAATCTCGGCCCCATCCGCGATGCAATCGGGGAAGTCGTTGCCCGCACCGCCGACGTGGTCTTGTTTACGAGCGCCACGCAAGTGCAGCACGTGCTCGAGGTGGCAAACTGCGACGGCACGGCGGAGGACTTTCGCCGCGGGCTCGAAGAAGTGGTCGTGTGCTCGATCGGTCCGGTGTGCAGCGAGGCTCTGACGGCCGCCGGAATTTCGGTCGATCTCGAACCGAGCCGGCCCAAGCTCGGAGTTCTCGTAGGCGAAGCGGCCGAGCGAGCGACCGACCTAGTAACGGCGAAACGCGCGAGGCTGCGACCGGTGACGTCGATCGAGACACGCAAGCCCCCGGCGCCGGCGGTTCTCGCCGAGCAGCTCGACGCGAGCCCGTTCATGCGTGCCTGCAGGCGGCAGCCGACCGATGTGACGCCCGTGTGGCTGATGCGCCAAGCCGGACGCTACATGCAAGAGTACCGCGAGATGCGCGCGCGAGTGCCGTTCATCGAGCTGTGCAAGAACCCGGATCTGTGCGCCGAAGCCACCGTGGTTGCTCAGGAGCGAATCGGCGTCGACGCCGCGATCATCTTCTCGGACATTCTCCTGATCGTCGAACCGATGGGCCTCGGCCTCGAATACGTTCGCGGCGAGGGGCCGAGCATCTCCCACGTCGTCCGCCGCGCCGAAGACGTCGGCCGGTTGCGTGAGGTCGACCCGCAGGAATCACTTCCCTTCGTCTTCGAAGCAATCCGCAAGACCCGCGCCGCTTTGGCTCCAAACATCCCGTTGATCGGCTTCAGCGGCGCGCCGTTTACGCTCGCCTCGTACATCATCGAAGGCGGGGGCTCGCGCAACTACATCGCCACCAAGACACTGATGTACCGCGACAAGGGCGCTTGGGACGCGGTTCTGTCTCTGATCGCTCGCGCCGTAGCGGCGTACCTTCGAGGACAGATCGAGGCCGGCTGCCAGGCGGTGCAGCTTTTCGATAGTTGGGTCGGCTGCCTCTCGCCGGCGGACTACCAGACGTACGTCCTGCCACACACCCGCGCCGTGATCGAAGCGCTGCCCGCCGACGTGCCGGTCATCCACTTCGGGACGGAAACGGCGACCCTGCTCGACTTGCAGGTCGAGGCCGGAGCGCACGTGATCGGTATCGATCACCGGGTCCCGATCGGACCCGTGTTCGACCGATTTCCAAATGTCGCGGTACAAGGAAACCTAGACCCGGTCGTGTTGTTCGCCGACCGCGACTACATCCGCCGGGCGTGCCGGCGCCTGCTCGACGAAGTGGGCGGCCGCCCGGGCCATATTTTCAACCTCGGCCACGGCATCTTGCCGGCCACGCCGGTCGACAACGTGATCGCACTGGTCGAGGCCGTGCACGAATACCGCCCGCCGTCGCAGACCAGCGGCTGAGCGCCGCAAGGATCGCACCGCAGGCACGAAAGAGGATCGTCACGATGGAAATCAACGGAATCGCCCACGTCATGCTCACCGTCAGCGACTTCGAACGCGCCAAGCCGTTCTATGAGAAGTTGCTGCCGTTTTTCGGATTGCGACCCGTCATCGACATGGACGGCATGTACTACTGCGTCGGCGGCCGTACGGCGGTCGGCATCGTGCGCGCCGAGGAAGCACACCGCAACGAGCGTTTCGTCCAGTTTCGCGTCGGGCTCCACCATGTCTGCTTCCGTGCACGCGCACGCGAGGATGTCGACGCCGTTCATGATCTGCTCGTCGAGATGGGCGCCACCGTCGTTCATCCGCCCGAGGAAGGACCGTGGGCACCGGGCTACTACTCGGTGCTGTTCGAAGATCCCGATGGCATTCGCCTCGAAGTAAACTACGTGCCGGGCAAGGGACTGCTCGACGGCAAGAGCGGATGAATGCGAGCGAGCAAAACCGGCGACCCTCGGTCGTCGTCGTAGGCGCCGGAATCGCCGGGCTGGCGACGGCCTACAGGCTGACGCGACTTGCCGCCGAGCGCCGCATCGACCTCGACTTGACGGTGCTCGAAGCCGAAGAGCGCGCCGGCGGCAACATCGAGTCGGTCGCTCGCGACGGCCTGGTACTCGAATGCGGCCCGGACTCGATCATCACCGAGAAGCCGTGGGGCGTGGCGCTCTGCCGGGAGGTCGGCCTCGAGGATCGCCTGATTCCGACCGACCCGAACCATCGCGGCAGTTTCGTCGTGCGGGGGCGGCGTCTTTACCCGGTGCCCGACGGCTTCCACCTGCTGGCGCCGTCGAAGATCCGGCCGTTCGTCACGTCGCGGTTGTTCTCGGTCGGCGGCAAGCTGCGCATGGCGTGCGAGCCGCTGATTCCGCCGCGACGCGAGGGAGGCGACGAGAGTCTCGCATCGTTCGTCCGGCGCAGGCTCGGCCGCGAGGCCCTCGACCGCATCGCCCAGCCGATGGTGGGCGGCGTGTACACCGCCGATCCCGAGCACTTGAGCCTTCAGGCCACGATGCCGCGGTTTCTCGACCTCGAACGCAAGTACGGCAGCGTGATTCGCGGCATGATGAAAGCCGCGCGGCAGGCGCGTTCGGCGGTAGGGACCGCCCGCGGGCCGCGATACGACCTATTCGTCGCCCTCGAAGGCGGGCTCGAGGAGTTGCCGCGGCGCCTGCTCGAACTGCTTCCCCCGGGTAGCCTGCGCACCCGCTCTCCGGTGGCGCGCATCCGGCGCGAGCGCCGGCGCTGGATCGTCGACACGGCCGAGGATTCGATTGCAGCCGACGCCGTTTGCCTGGCGGTCCCCGCGCACGCCGCAGCACGGATCCTGGTAAGCGAAGCACCCAAGCTCGCCGCCGAGCTCGAACCGATTCCCTACGCGTCGGCGGCGACCGTCAATCTAATCTACCGGCGCGAGCAGATCGGCCATTCGCTCGAAGGGTTTGGTTTCGTCGTTCCGGCGATCGAGCGGCGATCGATCCTGGCGTGCACGTTCGGCAGTCAAAAGTACCGGGGACGGGCACCGGCCGGCACGGTGATCCTGCGGGCGTTCGTCGGCGGCGCGATGTTCCCCGACAAGTTCGACCTCGACGACGAGGAGTTGATCGCGGCGACGATCGCCGACGTCAGCGAACTACTGTCGATCCGCGGCGACCCGGAGCGGGTTCTGCTGAGCCGCTACCACCGCTCGATGGCCCAGTACCACCTCGGCCACCTAGAGCGCGTCGAGCGGATCGAACGTCTCGTGACGACCGAGCCGGGCTTGGCGCTTGCAGGAAATGCGTACCGGGGCACCGGCATTCCCGACTGCATCCACAGCGGCGATCTCGCGGCCGCGCGCCTGATCGAACACGTCGAGCATCTCGAGCGCACCGCACCGTAGGCGCCTGCGCTTCGGATTTCGTTCCGGCACACCGGCCCCGAGTAGCCGTTCTCCCGTCAGCCCAATGTCCGCGATACCGCCCGAGCAGTGCGTACTCGGGCGGCGGCACTCGGCCCAGCCGCGCGATGGGCGCGGTCACACGGCTCGGCTTTCACGCTCGGCCTGCGGAAACGGACGCCGCACGTTAGACGTGCGGCAGGACCTCCCGCTTGAAGATCTCCGGCTGTGATCGGCCGTCGCCGAACGTCGCGATGTCCTGGAAGAAGAACACGATGCCGTCGCACCCTTTCTTCTTCCATTCGTTTAGGTACTCGATGCACTGTTCGGGCGTGCCCTTGCAGCGCGTGTGCTCGAAGACGAGGTCGCGGGGCACGTCCTGGCCGGCGATGCGCTCGAAGTACTCATCGAGCTCATCGTCGTTCCGGTAACAGATTCCGCCCGACATGGCCGTCAGCCGAATCTCGTCGAAATCACGGCCCACGTCGCGGCAGTGCCCTTTGAGCACCTCGACCGTCTCGTCGAACTCTTCGATCGGTCCGTTGTAGTTCCAGACGTCGGCGTACTCGGCGACCAGCCGCAGCAACACTTTGCGCCCCCTTCCTCCGATCCAAATCGGAGGCCGCGGTTTTTGCAGGGGCTTGGGTTCGCAGACCGCTTCGACGATCCGGTAGTGCTTGCCCTCGTAGCTGGCCATCGGCTCGCTCCACATGGCACGCATCACGTCGAGCGCTTCGCGCAACCGCGCGAGGCGAGTACCGACCGTGCGGAAATCGTACCCGTACGCCTCGAACTCCTCGGCGTACCACCCCGAACCAACTCCGACGTTGAGCCGCCCGCCGCTGGCCACGTCCACACACGCGGCGATCTTGGCCAGGTACGACGGCTCGCGATACTGCACGCAGGTAACGAACTGGCCGATGCGTGCGCGCTCGGTGATCTCGGCCAGCGCCGACATCATCATCCACGCCTCGAACGTCGCCTCGACCCGTTTTTGTGGAAACGTATGAAAGTGATCGTACACCCACAGGGAGTCCCAGCCGGCCTCGTCGAGCCCCTTGCTGACGCGCCGCACGGTCTCCCATTTTTCACGTGGGTCGGCGACTGCGGCCAGATCGAGTCGCCATCCCTGCGGTACCAGTGTGCCAAACTCCATTGCTCAGACCTCCCCAGGCTGTCGTTTCGGGCCGCCCGCTGCCACGCCGACCCGCGCAGGCCGGGCTCGGCACCGGCTTTGCTTGGGTTCTTGCGCCGGCGGCGTCCCCGACCCTAGCCCGGACTACTCGACATCGCCACGCCCACTGATACTCCCTCTAAGATCGCCGACTTAGCACTCTTCATCGAATATGCCTTGCTGCACGCCTCGCGCGGAGCTACACATGAAGGGCCATGGCTAGCGAGATCACCGTCGCGCCGGGGCTGTTGATCGCCATGCCCCAGCTCGAAGATCCGAATTTCCACCGCAGCGTGGTGCTCATGATCGAGCACCAGAGCGAGGGATCCTTCGGCCTGATCGTGAATCGGCCGACCGAGCATCGAATCATCGACTTGCTCGAGTCGATCGACATCTGCTGGCGTGGCTCGGTCGACGAGACGGCTTGGTGGGGCGGTCCGGTGCAGCAAGAGACCGGTTGGATTCTACACGGCGACTGCGACGCGTTGCCGTCGAAGCTCAGCCGGCAGATCGCCTCCGGGCTGCACATCTCGTCGGCGCCCGAGGCGCTGCGCCTGATCGCCGAGGAACCGCCGAAGCGCCTGCGCTTCATCCTCGGCTACTCGGGCTGGGGGCCCGAGCAACTCGAAAGCGAGATGGCTCAAGGCGCTTGGGTGAACAGCGACGTGAGCACGGACTTGATCTTCGACACTCCCGCCGAGCTCATGTGGGAGCGCGCCCTCGAGCGCCTGGGAATCACGCCGGACTCGCTGGTCCCGGCAAGCGGTGTCCACTGACGCCACCACGCACTAGCGCAAACGCCCCGTTCGAACCGCAACCCAATCGGCGGGATCCCCGGAATCCGACACGCCGCTTCCCTTCGGCCGCCCGATGATCCGCTGGATCGGCGCCCGGCCCTCCGGCATGCAGGCTCCGCGCGTATCGTCGGACCGACCGCGCCCACCTACACGCGAGACTGGTCCGCAAAGCGCCCGCGGTACACGGCGCTTCCTTCCGTGCGCTGCAGGATGATCTGGCAGACGGGGGTGCCCGCGCGCAGCCGCAGCGTCCGGCCGGACAGGTTGGCGATTTCGAGCACCTGCCGGTTGTTGATCCCAGGACTGAGAAACCCGGCGGTCACGTGCACCAAGAGCCCCAGTCGGGCAAACCGTGATCGTCCCTCCAGCCAGGCACACAGGTCCGCGGGAAGGCGGACACGCTCGAGCGTGATCCCAAGGATCGTCTGTCCCGACACGAGATCGAAAGGTTGGTCGAGCTTGCGCAAGGTCGAAAACCGGCGATAGTCGATCGCCTCCTCGACATCGATCGGTCCGCTTCCCGGATCCATCGTGCGGATTTCGCCGCCCAGCCGCAGGTCGATCGACGCCGGTCCCACCAGCGCCGGATCGTAGGGATCGATCTCGACGCGCCCCTGCTCGATCTCTTCGAGGATCTTCTCGCGTGTGAGAATCACCGCGTCGCCTCCCAAGCACGCGGACACGCCAGGCGCCGGACGACCTCGAACAAGATGCGCGTGCCGAGCTCTAAGTTTTCCTGGCTGATCCGCTCGTTGTGGCCGTGGATCGTCGCGAGCTCCTCCCGCGTGAGTAACGCCGGAATGAAGCCGTATGCGGGAACACCGGCCGCTCGGAACGCATGCGAATCGGTGAAACCGGGCGAGAGAACCGGAAGCACCATGCCGTCCTCGCCGTAGGTCGCGGCGACCACGTCACGAATGGCGGCCACGGGCGGCGCATCGAGAGAAGACTCGCCGCTTACGTGCTCGAGTACGCGAACGATTTCGATCGACGGATCGTCGATCAACCGTTCGAGTTCGGCAACGAACTCGTCCGGATTGGTACCGGGCAGCAGCCGGCAGTCGAGGGTGGCCTCGGCACTAGCTGGAATCACGTTGTGCTTTCCGCCGGCCCGAAGGCTCGTCAGGTTGATCGTATCGGAGGTGACGGCGGCCAGGTGACCATCGGCCGACGCAAGCATCTCGACTACTTCCTCGGCCGTGGGGTCGAGGTCGGCGGGCAGGAACCCTTCGGTGGCCAGAGTTCTCAGCATCGCTTCCACCGGGGCGGACACTCGTTTGCGCCGTTCGGCGGCCGAAATGCGGGCAAGAGCCGCGACCAGCCTTTCCACCGCGTTGTCCCCGTGCGGCACCGACGCATGGCCGGGGCGGCCGCGCGCGACGAGGCGCAGCCAGCACGGACTCTTTTCGCTCGGCCCGACGGCGAACATCTTCACCGGCCGGCCCATGAACTCGCGGAACCCGTAGGCGCCCTCGTTCAGGACCACGTCGGCTTCGAGCAGCTCCGGATGCTCCCGTGCCAAGTAACGAATCCCGAACTCTCCTCCCTCTTCCTCGTCGGCTACGGCAAGGAACACGATGTCGCGTTCCAGCGGCAGGTCGAGACGCTTGGCAAGAACCGTCGCCAACAGCTCCATCACGGCCATGCCCTTCATGTCGAGCGCGCCCCGGCCCCAGATCACGCCATCGATCAACTCACCGGCAAACGGATCGACTTGCCAGTGCTCGGGTTCGGCGGGCACCACGTCGATGTGGGACAGCAAAACGATCGGTCGCAACTCGCTTGCCACGACTTTGGGCAGCCGCGCGGCGATCGACACACGGCCGGGCGCGGCCTCGTAGAGCGTCGACGCAATGTCGTCGGCGTCGAGGCGCTCGCGCAGGAACTCCGCGCCGGCCTGCTCTCCGCCCGGTGGATTGGTCGTATCAATCCGAATGTATTGCCGCAGCAGCTCGGTCGCTTCGTCGCGAACCGAGCGCCAGTCGATGTCGAGCGTATCGGCCTTCATGGCCCGGCATCATAGGATGCACCAGGCGATGCGTCGAGAACCGGCGCGTCGGAGCCTGCCGGCACCCCCTTCAGCGAGTGCCCCACGTCGCCGTAGTAAATCCGGCGCTTGTCGAAAACGCGTGCCGGGCGCGGCTCGCCAAACCACGCGTCGAGCTTGTACTGCGCCGGTTACATCGATGGGAGGAGCGGACATTTTGCTTGTCCGAACTGCGCGCGGCATTCGGCCCTCGACCTCACGGCTCGGTGCAGCGCAGATCGGCGGGGCGCGGCGGACGCGGTTGACTCACGCCGTGGCATGCTGCTAAACGGCGTTGGACGGTGCAACCGGCGTAGCAGCGCAACCGGATGCCGGCCGAAGCCGAAAGCCGTTCGTCTGCCGAGGCCGCTGCCGTGCAGAGATTCCTGCGCTAGATGCGAGCACGCGCCGGCTAGGGGGTCCATTTGGGGCGCTCGTTTCCGATGCGACCGCCGGCGCGCAGTGACCGCGATATCGCGCAGCACGAGGTGGCGGCCGGTCGGTACCGCTCGGTGTCGCCGCCGGCCGGCTCGTGCAGAGTGCAAAGCGACGTTTCGGCCGCACGCAAGGCGGCACCACGCTGATCGCAACACGGATAAGACAACGACACGACGAGAGGTTTCATGAGCAACGAACACTGCATTCGAATCGATCGCGACGGCCACGTCGCCGAAATCGTCTTGGACAACCCCGACCGTCTGAACGTCATGACGCTTCCGGGATTTTTTCACGAGGTGCGCGACGCGATCCGCGAAATCGGCGCAGACGATGAGGTGCGCGTCGCCATCGTCCGGGCCGAGGGCCGCATGTTCACGGCCGGGCTCGACCTGAAATCGGCCGGTGCCTCGTTCACCGGCGCGGACGGGGGTTCGGGCGCCAGCGAGGCAACGCGCAACATGAGCCTGTACCGGACGATCCGCGACCTGCAGGACTGCTTCAGCGAGATCGAGCGCTGTCCCAAACCCGTCATTGCCGCCGTCCACGGCAAGTGCATCGGGGGCGGACTCGACCTGATCACCGCGTGCGACATTCGCCTGGCATCGGCCGATGCGTCGTTTTCAATCTACGAAACCAAGATCGCGATCGTCGCCGACGTGGGCACGTTGCAGCGGATCACCGCGATCGTCGGAAAGGGAATGGCGCGCGAGATGGCATACACCGGGGCCTTCGTCGACGCCGAACGCGCCCTGGCATGCGGCCTGGTCAACCGCGTCTATCCGGACCGGGAAGCGCTGCTCGCCGGCGCTCGCGAGCTTGCCGCCGAAATTGCGTCGAACTCGCCGCTTGCGGTGCAGGGCACGAAGATGGTGCTCAACTACTCCGACGAACACACGACCGACGAAGGACTCGAGTACGTCGCTCAGTGGAACTCGTCGTTCTTCCGCAGCAACGACGTAGTCGAGGCGATGTCGGCGTTCATGGAAAAGAGGCCGCCGAAGTTCGAAGGACGCTGACCCTTTTTCCCGCCAAGCAGATGCTTGCGCATCTGCGACTGCACGAGTCGTAGGGGCGTGTTGCGCCGGTCTTCCGGCTGCGCAACCGATTGCGTGGCGCTGCAGTTTCGTGCGCGCTGCCGCCGACCGCTCCTCGGACGGAAACCCGCGTGTTTTCAGCCTTGTTCGTTTCCAACCTGTGGTGGCACCACGGTTGCAACCTCCCGGGCAACACCGCGCGCGAACACGACGCGTGGAAGTTCAAACAACCCAGAGGAGAACGAACAATGCAGAATGGAACGAACAAGTCGTACAAGTGGTGGATGCTGGCGCTGCCCATCGCAGTGCTCGCCGCTTCCCTCGCCCTGCCGGCGAACGCCTCGGCGTGCCGGGCCTCCGGTCCCGATCGTGACGGGGACGGCCTGACGAACTGTGTGGAGCGCCGCGAAACTCACACGAACGTGCGCGACGCCGACACGGACGACGACGGCTTGAGCGACGGCATCGAGCATGCCACCGGCACCGACCCGCTCAATCCCGATACGGACGACGACGGCTACTCGGACAGCGAGGAGATTCTGAGCTGCGGCGACGCCGGCCAGAATCCGACGGCGGGCGACACCGGAACGGCACGTTGCCCCAAGACCGAAACCACGATCTATCTGTCCAACGTCGGACCGGACGCCGACGCCATCGGCAAGGTCGAGTTCGGCGAGGAACGCTGCAATCCGAAGTTCAGCGTGAGCGTCAAGAACCTTCCGGCGGGCAGCTACGACCTCTTCGTCGGCTCGGCTCTGCGCGGAACGATCGTCGTCAGCGGCCGCCGCGAGCTCGAGGGGGAGATCGAGTTCCGCACCAAGCCGCACGGCACGCGTGAGCTTCCGCTGACCTTCGACCCTGCCGGCCAGCTCGTCGAAGTCTCCCAGGGTGGAACGATCTACTTGAGCCGCACCCTCCCCAACTGACAACGGATCCGGCGGACACCCCATCAGGGGGTGTCCGCCGGACCGCCGCCCCCGGTCTCCCGTCCGGGGGCGTTTTTCGTTCTACCCAAGCCCACGAGTGCCGTGCATCGTGGGTTTTCCCACGGGCCGCTGCGCCGTATACTGAAAGCCCCGGCTTCCTACGGACGTCAAGAAGATGAAGCGCAACACGATCCGCTGTCTACTCATGGCCTCCGCGCTAGCGGTAGCCTGCACGGCGCATGCGGCCGACTACGTTCCAGGGCGGGGGTTGCGGTTCGCCGGCGACCGGCTGGTGTTGGGCGGCTACCTTGCGGCGGGGGTGAGCCTGCTCGACGAAGAGCCGAAACAGTTCAAGCTCGATGACCTGAGCGCGTTCGTCACCTACTCGCTCAGCGACGAGACGCGCATTTTCTCGGAGGTCGAGCTCGAAGACGCCCTGCACATCGACGAAGACGGAATCGACGTCGGCCGGCGGCTGGTAAGCCTCGAGCGGCTCTACCTCGAATGGGAACCGGCGCAGTCGCTGCGCGTGCGGCTCGGGCAAATGCTGATGCCGATCGGCATCTGGAACCCGATCCACGCGGCGCCTCTGGTATGGACGACGTCGAGACCGCTGGCGACCGAAGACTTCTTCGACACCGGGCTGACCGGCATTCAGATCGACAGCCGCGCGCGCCTGGCCGGCCTCGATCTCACGGCCACGTTGTTCGGGCAGGCCACCGACCATCTCGATGCGACGAACTCGCCCCAGCGTACCCGCCGCGGCGTAGGAGGCAGACTCCAGATCGGCCGGCTCGAGCAGTGGCACGCGGCCGTCTCGGCGATGCGGTACAAAGACGCGCGCGACCGGCGGTGGCGCAGCCTGGCCGGCGCCGACCTTTTGATCGAGCGGCAAGACTGGGAGCTCTCGGGAGAGGCGGTCGTCAACGAGCCCGACAACGGCCAGACGATATGGGGTCTCTACGCCCAGGCGGTCTACCATCTCGGGGGAGGCTTCTATCCGGTCTTTCGTTACGAACACGTGCGCGCGGAAGGTATCGCGCGCAATCCTCTAATCGCTGGGATCGCGTACAAACCCGCGCCGAACGCCGTGCTCAAACTCGAAGGAATCATCGGCCGCCGCGGGCTTGGTGCGGGAGGAAACGGAGTCGAGGCCTCGTTGGCCGTGTTGTTCTGAGGAATGAAGAGGGGGGTGCTCCAAGCCGTCGGCCTGCTGATCGCGACGCTCGTCGTGTGCAGCTCTGCGCGCGCAAGCGACGTGGACTTCGCCATCGTCGTCCACCCGAGCAATCCCGTCTCCCGTATCAGCCGCGACGACCTCGAGCGCATTTACCGGCGAACGTTGTTGTTCTGGCCTGACGGGCGCCGCATCGTCGCGATCAATGCGCCGTTCGGCACCCCTTTGCGCGACGCGTTTCGCCGCCGCATTCTCCGCAGCACTCCCGACGCACTCGCCACATTCTGGAACCGCCGGTACTTCGACGGCGTACTCCCTCCGCCCGTGCTGCGCTCGGTCGAGGCGATTCGCGCTTACGTCGCCAAGCGGCCCGAGGCGATCGGCTACCTGCCGCGCGATCGCATCGACGATTCGGTCAAGCCGATCGAGGTGACCAATGCCCGCTAGCGGCCGTCGCCTCATCCGGCTGCGCACGATCCGCACGAAGCTCCTGCTGTATGCCGCCGCCGTTCTCGTCGTTCCAACGATCATCTACGGCCTCTTGACCTACACCGTGGCGCGGCGGGCGCTGCAGCCGTCACTCCAGGAAGAGCTCGCCGACGACGCGTCGACCGTGAAAATTGCCACTCAAGAGCTGCTTGCCGCTCACGTACAAAACGTCGCAACGTGGGCGCGCCTCGACTTCATGCGCGAGATGGTCATTCACGACATCGACAAGACGATCTCGCGCTTCCTAGAAGGCGTAAAGCAGGACTATGGCGTCTATCTCGACCTGCTCGCGATCGACGAGACCGGCGTGTGCCGAGCGGCGAGTTCGGCCGTGCGCATCGGTGAGCGACCGGAGTTACCCGATACTTCTTTCGTGGGCAGTGCGGGCATCGGCGTGCCGGTGGTCGGCTATGCCGCCGAGCTCGGCCGCCACTACATCGCCCTGAGCGCCCGGATTCCCGATCCCGATCATCCGGACCGCCGGCTCGGACGATTGGTGGCACTGCTCGACATGGCGTCCCTTCGTGACGTGGTTCGAGCGAAGGCGGGGCATCACACGGTCAAGCTCCGGCTCATCGACGGCGCCCGGCGCGTATTGGCCGGCCCGGAAGAACCGACGGTGTTGGGGCAGCTGGCAACCTGGCAGCCGCGTACCTCGGCGGCTCCTCGTTACCAAGCCGGACGCCGACCCGTGGTCTACACGGCGCGTTCACCGAACGGTGTCGAGTTTCAGGTGGCCGAGGCGGGACTCGACCCGTATCGGACGCTCCCGGATCTCGACTGGAGCGTGATCGCCACGATTCCGACCGACTTGGCGCTCGCTCCCGTACGTCACGTGCGCAACCGCGTGTTGCTGTTCGGCTCGAGCGTCACGATCGCCGGCCTGGCCCTGGCATGGCTGCTGGCAACGAACATCGCCCGACCGATCGATCGGCTCACGCAGATCACGACGCGTATCGCCGAGCAAGGCAGTCTCGAGCGCATTCCCGATCCGACCAGCCACGACGAAGTAGGAACGCTCACGCGCGCCTTTCAGCGCATGGTCGAAAACATCTCGGCGGCACACGAAGAACTTGTCCAGTCGGCCAAGCTCGCCTTTCTCGGCGAGCTGTCTGCCGGAATCGCCCACGAGATCCGCACCCCGCTGGGGATCATCAAGAACTCCGCCCAGCTTCTCGAGCGCCGCGTCTCGCAGCGCGGCGACGAGCAGGGAGTCGAGTTCGCGCGCTTCATTCAGGAAGAAAGCGATCGCCTAAACGGTGTGGTCACCGGCCTGCTCGATTTCGCCCGGCCGGCGCCGCTCGAGACCGCTCCCACCGACGTCGGATCGATCGCCGCGCGCGCCGTGGAGTTCCTCTCGACCCAGGCCGCGGCGAAGCGGGTAACGCTGCGGTGCGAAAACGCACCCGCGCTGCCCGACACCGAATGCGACGGCAGGCAGATCTATCAGGTCTGTCTCAACTTGGTTCTCAATGCGATCCAGGCGTGCCGTTCCGGAGACGAGGTCGTCGTGCGCACCGCACCGGCCGCGGGCGGAGTGGAGATCGTCGTGTCGGACACGGGACCGGGGATTCCCGACGAAATCCAGGAACACTTGTTTGCACCGTTCGCCACCAAACGAGAGGGTGGAATCGGTCTCGGCCTGGCGATCGTGCAGCGCATCGTCACGGCGCACAGAGGCCGAATCGACGCCCGCAACCGCGAGCAGGGAGGCGCGGAGTTTCGTGTTTGGCTGCCGGGCCCGCCCGAGCAGGGAATGGGAGTGTAGGAAGTGACGGGAAAGAAAACGATCTTGATCGTCGACGATGAGGAACGAATCCGCCGGATCCTCGAAACGACGCTTACCGAGAAGGGCTACGGAGTCGTCACTGCCGCCGACGGGGAAGAGGCGATCCGCCGTCTCGAGGAACCGGTCGATCTCGTACTCACGGATCTCAAGATGCCCAGGGGCGACGGCATGAGCGTCCTCGAACACGCGCGCTCACGCGAGCCGGCAATTCCCGTCATCGTAATGACCGCATTCGGTACCGTAGAGTCGGCCGTGGCCGCCATGAAACAGGGCGCCACCGACTACATCACCAAGCCGTTCAATCTCGACGAGGTCGAGATCCTCGTCGAGCGGGCGCTTGCAAGCGAAGACCTGGCGCGCGGATACCGCTACCTGCAAGAGGCCACCCAGCCCCGGCTCGAAGACCTGATCGGCTCGTCTCCGGCAATGCAGCGGCTGTTCGAACAGATTCGCAGGGTCGCGGCGAGCGATGCCGCCGTGCTCGTCTCCGGCGAAACGGGCTCAGGCAAAGAGCTCGTGGCGCGAGCGATCCACAGGCTGAGCAATCGCCGCGAGCGCTTGTTCGTTCCCGTCAACTGCGCGGCGATCCCTCGTGACCTGCTCGAAAGCGAGCTGTTCGGCCACGTCAAGGGCGCGTTTACCGGCGCCGCCGAGGATCGCGAAGGCAAGTTCGAGCTCGCCGACGGTGGCACGTTGTTCCTCGACGAAATCGGAGACATGCCGCTCGAGCTGCAGGCAAAGATCCTGCGCGTCCTCGAAGAAGGCCGGCTCGCGCGGGTCGGCAGCAATCGCGAGATCGTGGTCGACGTACGCGTCATTTCGGCGACCCACCGCGACCTCGAGCGGGCCGTTGCCGAACAGACATTCCGGCAGGACCTCTACTACCGGCTCAACGTCATCGAACTCAAGCTACCCCCGTTGCGCGAGCGGCCCGAGGACATTCCACTACTGGCCGAATATTTCCTCGCGCGTTCGGCCGCGCGCATGGGCCGGCCGCCGCTGGTGCTCGAAGCGGACGCGATGGAACTCCTCGCAAGCTACCCGTGGCCTGGCAACGTCCGTGAGATGCGCAACGTGTGCGAGCGGCTGACGGTACTCGCCGAGCAGGGAAACGTGACGGCGGATGTCGTGCTGCAACTCGTCGATCTCCCAGCCGAGGCTCCGCCGGCCGGAACACCTGCCACGGCGAACTCAACGCTCGCCGAAGCCGTCGCGGAAGCCGAGATCGCTGCGATCCGAGCGGCCCTCGAACAAACCGGTGGCAACAAGGCACAGGCGGCGCGCCGCCTTGGAATCAGCGAGCGGAACCTCTGGTACAAGATCAAGAAGTACGGCGATCGGCTTCCGGCCTGAGCGCCGATCGGACTCAGCCGGCGGCGTCTTCGGCGGCAATGTAACCGAAGGTCATCGCCGGACCGATCGTCGCGCCCGCTCCCGCATACGTGCGGCCCATGACCGACGCCGAACAATTGCCGGCGGCATAGAGTCCCGGAATCGGTTTGCCGTCTTGCCCGAGCACCCGCGCCCGGGCGTCGGTCGCCAGGCCGCCCTTGGTTCCGAGGTCGCCCGCGTAGACTGCCATGCCGTAAAACGGCGGCTTCTCGACCGGCGCGAGACACGGGTTGAGGGGATTCGATTCGTCCCCGTAGTAACGGTCGAACACCGTCTCGCCGCGACCGAAGTCGGGATCGCGACCACGGCGGGCATGTTCGTTGAAGCGAGCGACGGTATCGCACAGGCCGTCTGCATCGACGCCCAGCTGGTGGGCCAGCTCACTGAGCGAGCTCGCCTTGGCGAGGTATCCGTTGCGCAACGCTCTGGGCAGCGCCCAGTCGGGTTGCTGGGTAGCCTGCAGAAACGGACCGCACGGGTACTTCTTGCGGTACTCGGCGTCGAAGATCAGGTAGCACGGCACTGCGGGAGTCTCTTCGCAATGCCGCTCGTACATCGCGTTGACGATGTCGATGTAGGGGGCAGCCTCGTTGACGAACCGGCGGCCGGTCTTGTCGACGAGAATGCAGCGGGGCAGCCCCTTTTCGATGATGAGCATTCGCGCCCGGTCTTCGCCCGGGACGACGGTAACCGGCCCCCACCAGGCGTCGTCCATCCCGGCTAGCGCCGCGCCGACCGCCTTACACATTCCGATCGCATCGCCGGTGTTCGATGGGCTACCGCAAGTCCACTCGGCCATCGTGGGCTTCGGAAGAAAGTGCTGGCGCATGCTCGGATTGCTCTCGAAGCCTCCGCTGGCGAAGATCACGCCCTTGTCCGCGCGGATCCGGAACGGGCGACCTCCCCGTTCGGCCTCGACGCCTACCACTCGGCCTCCCTCGACGATCAACGCACGCGCCGGGGTGGACAGCCAAAGCGGAACGCCGCGGTCGAGAAGCGAGAGCCTCAGCCAGCCGATCAGCGCGTTACCGAGAGTGAGCGACCGATCGCGCTTTCCCCGCAGGCGGCCGCCGACGTCGAGCCAGTAGCGCCCGAAGATTTCCGCGCTCAGCCCCACCCACCCGGGCCGGCGGCCGAGCAGATCGCGCGCTTCGGTCGCCGTCATGCCGACGCGACCCATGACGAGCACTTGCAGCGCCGGAGGCCTGAGCAAGTCGAATTCGGCTCCGAGCTCTCGAGCGTCTAGGCGCACCGGCTCGACGGTGCGCCCGCCGGGCCGCGAGCCGGGAATCCGCGGATAGTAATCCGGGTAGGCCGGCATCACGATCATCTCGAGGCGTGTTTCCTCGAGAAGGTACTCGAGCATCTCAGGTGCTCGATCAACGTATGCTTCGAGACGATCGGCGGCGACTTCGCCGCGCGTCAGAACGCCCAAGTATTCGAGCGCTTCCTCCCGCGAGTCGTCGATGCCGGCGGCTCTCATCAAATGGTTGTTCGGCACCCACAGCGCGCCGCCGGACATGGCCGAGGTCCCGCCGTAATACTCGCTCTTCTCGATGATCAGTGTCTTGGCGCCCAGGTCGTGTGCGCGAATGGCGGCTGCCATCGCGCCGGCGCCCGATCCGACGACGAGAACGTCGGTAACGTGATCGAAACCTGATCCTGGGTGGTCGCTCACGGCTGCCTCCCTTGGGCCTCCCCTGGCCAGCGCCGGCCGTACCCGCCGGCAGGGCCGGTCCCGCAACTGCGATCCGCACGCCGCCGCCGACTCGGCGACGACGGCCGCCGGCATCCTCTCCGCCCCGATCTCGGATCAGCCGCCGGATGAGCGGATCCTCTACGGAGGATCCGCACCGCAAGCGATGATGCACACCACCGTGGCCTGAGTAAAGGCGCCGCGGCCGGTTTGGTCGGCAGCGCACCCAACGTTACGATGGCTGCGCGGTCGCATCCTGCCGCATTGCCCTGAGCTCGCCGGTCCGCAGATGATCCGGTGGGCACGCCGCTTGGGGTAATCGGCCGTGTAAGGTGCGGGGCCGCTCGGGGTAGGCCGTCGGTCGCGCAAGACGCGGTCGCGCTCGATCAGGCCGGCCGCCTGCCGGCGGATCGAGACGGGTGAGACGGTGCGTCCGCGGCGCGCTCCATCGCGGAACGGCGTGAAGACGAACGAGCAAAGCATTTCCGGCAACACCGAAGCAAGCGCGCTCGGCGGCCTGCGTGTCGTCGAGCTGGCCGACGAGCGGGGCGCTTATTGCGGCAAACTGCTTGCCGATCTCGGAGCCGACGTGATCAAGGTCGAACCACCGGCGGGGTGCCCAACGCGCTCGCTTTCGCCGATCGACCCCGCGGCGCCCGATTCGAGCGACTGTCGCTCGCTGTTCTTCCTTTGTATGAACACGAACAAGCGATCGCTGGCCCTCGACCTCGAAAGCGAGCGCGGGCGCGCGATCCTGGATCTGTTGCTCGACCGCGCCGATGTGCTGATCGAAGCCATGGACCGCCGCCGGCTCGAACGCATGGGGCTGAGCGACTTCCGGCCCGTCGACAGGCATCGCCGGTTGATCCACGTGGCGATCAGCGACTTCGGCCGCCGCGGGCCTCGCGCCGGGTGGCGCGGCTCGGACCTGGTGGCTTCGGCCCTCGGTGGAGCGCTCTACGTCACCGGCGAGCGCGACGACCCGCCCGTCGCACTCGCCGGCATGCAAGCCTATCAAAGCGCGTCACTCGTGGGCGCCTCGGCTGCGCTCGTCGCCTTGCGCGAGCGCTCGCGCAGCGGATGCGGGCAGTTCGCCGACATCTCGATCCAGGAGGCAGTCGCCTCGGTCAGTCACATCTGCGGCGTCGGCAAGTGGCTCGACGACGGCATCGTGCCGGTGCGAAACGGTAGCAGCTTGTTCGCATCGGTCCCGTCGGGAGCCTACCAGTGCCGCGATGGCCTGATCTATTTGATGGTCAACCGGCCGGCCCACTGGCATGCCCTGGCAGAGTGGATCTGCGAGGTCACCGGAATCGACGAAGTTCGCGATCCGCTGTTCGAAGGGCCATCGGCCAACCGGATTCCGTACCGCGATCTCCTCGACGTCTACATCGGCGAGCTCATGAAAACGCTCACCGTCGCCGAAGCGTTCCACGAAGGACAGCGCCGCCACATCGCCATCACGCCGGTGAGCAGCGCGGGCGACGTCGTCTCGGACGAGCACCTGGCCGCCCGCCGGTTCTTCGTCGAGGTCGAGCACCCCGGCGGAAACCGCCTGCCCTACCCCGGGGATCCCTATCGCCTGGCAAAAACACCGTGGCGCATCGCAAAGCCGGCGCCGCGGATAGGCGAGCACACGCGTGAGATCTTGTGCGACGAGCTTTCGGTAAGCAGTGCCGAGTTCGCCGAGCTCGTCGAAACCGGCGTCGTGGCTTGCGCTGAGCCGGACGCGGGCAAGCAGGCCAGCAGCGCCAGGCACCAAGACGTGTCGCACGACTCGGGAACGCAGGCGCCTGCAACCGCGCGCTCGTTTTCGGAGGCTCTCGCCGGCACCGGGGAACCCAAGTCCATGGACGACGCGCATGGGGCACACCAACGTGCCGATCGCCCCGCGCCTCTCGGCGGAGTCCGCGTGCTCGAGTTCACGGCGGGGATGGCTGGACCGTGGATTGGACGCTTCATGGCCTGGTGCGGCGCCGAAGTCATTCGCGTGGAGTCCCACACGCGCCCTGACGTCGTGCGGCTCTACGTTCCTCCCTGGGACCCCGGCCACACCACACAACCGACGATGTCGCCATGGTTTACGGATTGGAACGCCGGCAAACGTTTCCTCGCGCTCGATCTCACCAAGCCCGAGGCCGTGCGCATCGCCCGCCACCTGGCCGCCCGCTGCGACGTCGTCGTAGACAACTACAGCTCGGGCGTACTCGACAAACTCGGACTCGGCTACCAAGAGCTTTCCGCCGAGCATCCGGAGCTCGTCATGCTCAGCACCACCGGCTACGGCGCCTCGGGTCCCTACCGAGGTTACGTAACGTGGGGACCCAACATCGAGGCCGCCTCGGGACTCGCCTCGCTGTCGGGATTCCCGCACCGGGACTTGACGATCACCCAGTTCGCCTACCCCGATGCAATCAGCGCGCTCCACGGCCTGGTCGCCGTCCTGGCCGCTCTGCGCTACCGCGACCGATCCGGTCATGGACAGTGGATCGACATTGCCCAGATCGAGGCGACGGCGGCGCTCGTCGGACCGCTGCTCATGCAGCAAGCCGCTACCGGGCAGGAGCCCCGGCGCCTGGGCAACCGAAGCCCCAATGCTGCGCCACAAGGATGCTATCGATGCCGTGGAGAGGACCGCTGGTGCGCGATCTCGGTCACCGACGACGACGCGTGGACGAGCCTTTGTAGCGTCATCGGGCGTCCCGATCTGGCGCGCGACGCACGGCTTGCAACCGCCGCCGGCCGCTTCGAGCACGCCGATGCACTCGACGAAGCGATCGAAGCGTGGACGCGCACGCGCGATGCGTTCGAGGTAATGGAGGCGCTCGAGCAAGCGGGCATCGCCGCCGGCGTGGTCCAAACCGTTGAAGACCTTTACCACCGGGACCCACAACTCAGCGCCCGCGGATTTTTCGAGACGATCGAGCACCTGACGCGCGGTCGCGTCGTCGCCACCGGCATCCCCCTCGGGCTGACGGCAACCCCCGGGTCGAGCGGCCGCTCGGGAGCGCGTGTGGGCGAGGACAACGAGTACGTGCTGAAAGAAATCCTGGGAATGAGCCGCGAGCAGATCGACCGCGCGATCGCTTGCGGCGCGGTCGAGCCCCCGCGCCCCCATCGGGCACCTAGGCGGCAATGAAGCCGGCGGTCGCACTGCCCGGGAACGGCAGTGGCACCCGCGCCGGCGGTCGCACCTCACAGCACGCTCTGATAAAGCTCGCGCTCCCGGCAAGCCGGGCCCGGCACTCCCTGGCCGGACGGAGATCCCGGCCGGTGCGTGCAAAGGAGGAGAACAAAGAATGACCACTCCGTTCTGGTGCCTTCTCGTCATCGTGGCGATGCCGTACGTCCTGGCGGGCCTGACCGGCTACTTCAAGGCGAGACAGTTTGGCGGCATCGACAACCACCACCCGCGGGCTCAGACCGCTTTGCTCGAGGGACCCGGAGCACGCGCAAACGCGGCCCAGGCCAACGCTTGGGAGGCCGTCGCACTGTTCGGTACCGCGGTCTTCATGGCGCACCTTGCCGGCGCCGATCCCGCCGCTTCGTCGGCGGCTGCGGTGGTGTACGTCGTCACGCGGATCCTGCATGCGGGGTTCTACATCGCGGACCTGCCGACGGCTCGCTCGGGAATCTTTCTCGTCGGTGTGCTCTGCTGCGTCCGGCTGTTTTATCTGGCAATCGCCGCTTGACGCTCGCGCGCGGCAAGGGGCGGCACGCTGGCGCTGCGATTGCGGCTGCGGCGTCGGCGCTCCTCGGGCAGCCCTTGCCGGCCACCGCGCCTGCCGGACAGATCCGGCAACGCGCCTGGTGCGCCGCCCCACCGCAGATTGCCCGCTTGCGGACTCGCAAACGCGGAACGGCATCAAGGTCGAGAGCATCAACACGGAGTTGGACGCGCGAGAGCCATGTCACAGGCGCGTGACCCGGCACGGCCGTCCGTTGTAGATCGGCATCCCCGTGAAGCGGTCGAGATCGGTCGTTGCGTGGAGGAAGTTCACGTTCACGCCGGGCGTGCGGCGGCTCGTACGCGTGGAGCTTTCGTAGGTGTGGCCCCAGAACTGGTGAACCGCAACGACGCCCGGGCGAATATCCTTGGACGTGCGGGCCTCGATTTCGATCGCACCGGCCGATGTCTCGATGCGCACGCGATCGCCGCTGCGGATACCGAGCGCCTCGGCGTCGCGCTCGGCGATCGTTGCCCAATTGCCCCCGAGCTTGTCGGCTAGAGCCGGGATGTTGTGCGTCCACGAATTGTAGCCGGCGGCGCGGCGGGCACCGCCGATCAGCATGAGCGGGTACTCGTCGCTCGGCCGCGGTGGGTCTGCGAGTGCGTCTTCGAGGGCTCCCGCGAACTCGACCGGCAGCAAATCGATCCGGCGGTCGGCCGTGGCAACGCGCTTTTCAAGGAACTCGCCCCATCGAATCTCGCCCGTTCGGATCCCGCCGGGCGCTTTCTTCAAACGCCCCAGCCGCGACACGCCGAGCAACACCACGCGCAGTAACATTTCTTCACCGAACTCGATGCCGCAAGCCTCGAGCACGCGAGCGGCCCGATCCACCCAGGGATCATTGAGGAACGGCACTCCGGCCGCGCGCGACAGATCGCGAAAGATCTTCCACTCGCTGCGCACACCTGGTGGCGGATCGACGACCTTCGGTTTCCACTCCACGAACGGATATGGCTCGAACGTCGAGGTGAGAAAATGCACCGATCCTTTCTCGAACGCCGTCGCGGCCGGCAGGTTGTAATGCGCAAATGCGCCGGTGTCGCTGCGGTAAAGGTCGATCGTCACGAGTAGATCGAGGCGGCCGAGCGCCCGTTCGACTTTGGCCGTGTCGGGGAACGTGATCACCGGATTGCCGGCGACTACGATGAGTGCCCGGATGCGCTCGGGGGCATCCGACAACACGTCGTCGGCAAAGACCGACGCGGGCGGCCCACCGAAAATCTGCGGGTACCCTCCAATGCGCGAAGGCGCCGGGTTGCGGCGGGCGCTGAAACGCTCGATCAGTTTCGGAACATCGATCGCACCGGGATTGAAATAGACGCCGCCTCGCCGATCGACGTTCCCGGTTACGGCGTTCAGACATTGCACCGCCCACTCAGTAAGCGTGGTGTTCGGCGCCGTCTGCACGCCCACCCGCGTGGTCGCAAACGCACCTCCGGCGGCGGCGAACTCCCTGCCAACCTCGCGCATGACGTCTTCGGAAACGCCGGTCAGCTCGCTCATCCGACCGAGATCGATGCCTTCGAGAATCCGCTCGAGCCTGCCCAGCCCCGAGCAGTGGCGCTCGACGAAGCGCCGGTCGAAGCGCCGTTCGCCAACCACCACGCGCAGTATGCCGAGCAGAAAGAACAAATCCGTCCCCGGAAGGATGGCAATGTGCTGCTGGGCGATGCGCGCCGTTTCGGTTTGGCGCGGATCGACGACCACGACCTTTCCGCCCCGAGCACCGATTGCGCGAAGCTCGGCACCAATGTACGGCCGGCGCTGAAGGAGTGTCATCCCCTGTGTCACCAGGGGATTGGTGCCGAGCAGCAGCGCGTAGCGCGCCCGCTCTGCGTCGGGCTGCAAGATGAAGTTTTCGTTCCCGAACATGCGCGAGGCGACGGCACCACGATCGGTGTACTCGAGCGACAAGACGTTGAACGAGTTGGGAGAGCCGAACGCATGGCAAAACGAGTTGGCCAGCGTGATCGCTGTGCTGTCGGCGGCGTTGCCCCAGTATGTGGCGATTGCGCGAGGACCGTAGCGCCGGTGAATTTCACGCAGCCGGCGGCCGATCTCGCAGATCGCCGTATTCCAATCGACCGTCTCGAAACGACCGGGCTCTGTTCTCCGCTCGGGTGCGAGCAGGCGGTCCGGATCGTTTTGGTAGTCGGCCACCCGCATGCCCTTGATACATGCGTAGCCGCGCGTAACGGGATGGGCCTCGTCCGGACGAACCGCCGTCATGCGGCCGTTTTCGACGTCGATCTCGAGACCGCAAAAGGGCTCGCACGCGCCGATCTTACACGTCGTTCGAACCGTTCGCTTGTTCGTTTCCATCACCTCGTCTCCGCACGATGCCCCGTACCGATATCCGCCGTCCTGCAGCGCGACAGGGGAATCTCTCGCTTTTCGGCCGCCAGCCGCAAAGCCGCGAGCATGCGCCCGGTCGTGAAACCCATCGGGCCGTCCTAGTGCGCGTTCCAGCGTTTCGGGCAAGCGCCCCTCGCGCGCCCGCCGGAAGGCGCCGACACCACCTGCCTACCAGATTCTGACGCCGCGGGCTTGAACGATCCTGCTGTACTTGACGACGCTCGAGGGAGGCACGCCGAACATCCGCCGGAACGCGCGCGAGAAGTGTGCCGAGTCGGCGAACCCGGCGGCGTGCGCCACTTCAGTGAGCGTGCGCTGTTCGGCAAGAAGCAGGACCGCGTCCTGAAGTCGCCGCCAAACGAGGTAGCGGCGTAAAGGTAATCCGACGTGTTCGCGGAACACGTGCGAAAAGCGGCTCGGCGAGAGCCCGACTCGCGACGCGAGGTCGGCGGTCGAAATGCGTGGATCGCGGAGTCCCGCGAGAATTTCGAGAGCCTGCGTCACTCTCGGATCGAGCTGCTCGGTGGCATGGGGTTCGGCCCCAAGATCGTCGAGGACGGCCCGCCAAGCCCTAACGGCCTTCTGCGCATCGGGCGGGCCGCTTAGACAATCGAGTAACATCGACCTCCAGATGGCGTCCTGCGGCGGCTCTACGATCGTGAGGCCGCGCTGCATGCGGGACGACGGCGGGCCGATCAGACGGGCGGCCTCGACCGACTGCGGATCGAAATAGAAAAGCGCCAGAACCTCACAGTCGGCCTCGAGTTGGTGGCGCTGATTGCTCGCGACGACTGCGGCCTCGCACACGGCCCAGTCCTTGGTCGGATCGGTTCGCAACCGCATTCGGCCCAGCAGAGCGATCGCCAACTGAACCGCGTGGTGCGCGTGCAGATCCGTGTTGATCCCAATGGACCCGAGGTAAAGAACGCGCCCATCGAGGAGAAACAAGCGCGCCTCTGCATCGCGAGAGTCGCTCATCGGCGCGGGACGCTACCCGACCGCCCCCTTTTTTCCAAGCGGGCCTGTGTGCTAGCTTGCAGTCGCCACGTTGGAGCGAGCGAGAAAGCCGCGTCGCAGAACAGCCTTGCGGGGAAGCGGCTTTTTCCACAATCCGCCGCGGCGTTGCGGCGCCGCGGCGTCGCCCAAGCGGGGAAGAACGTGCCGGCAGTATTCGTCCATGGGGTTCCCGACACGGCCCGGGTTTGGCGGCCGCTTCTAGACCGCCTCGAACGCAAGGACGCCGTCGTTCTCTCATTGCCGGGCTTCGATGCGCCAGAGCCTCCCGGATTTGAAGCAACCAAGGAAGCCTACGCCGATTGGCTCGTTGCCGAGCTCGAAGCGCTCGATGCGCCACGCGACCTCGTCGGGCACGACTGGGGGGCGATCTTGGTATTGCGCGCGGCATCGCTGCGACCGGACCTCGTTCGATGTTGGGTCGCCGGTGATGGCCCGATCGACAGTCGTTACGTGTGGCATGAGACTGCGCAAGTATGGCAAACGCCGGAAGCGGGAGAACAACTGATGGCTACCATGACCGAGCCGATGCTGGCCGAAGGACTCATGGCCGCGGGCGTACCCGAAGCGTACGCGCGCAAGGCGGCCCGCTCGGTGGACGAGACGATGAAGCGCTGTATTCTCAAGCTCTACCGCTCCGCGGTCGACGTGGGGAATGAGTGGGAACCGGGGCTCGCGCAGATCTCGTCGCCAGGCCTGCTGCTTTGGGGCGCAAACGACCCGTACGCCGGCATCGAGTCTGCGCGCCGTATGGCGGCTCACACCGGGGCGCGCCTGGTTGAGCTCGACGGATGCGGCCACTGGTGGCAACTCGAGCGGCCGGACGACGCCGCACGTGAGATCCGCAGGTTCTGGCAGCAAGTCGAAGGCGGCTAACGCGCCGCGTGCTCGGACTGAGTGATCCCCGCCGCAAGGGCCCCTGGTATTAGCGAGCCCCGCCCGCCACAATGAGCGTGCCGCCTGCCGCCTGAGAAGCCTTTTTCTTGGAGGACGCCATGAAAGAACTCAGTCGCCGGGTCATCGAATACGTTCTCGAAGAAGGCGCTTGCGCCGCGGGAATCGCGACCGTTGACACCTTGGCCGGAGGCCCTCCATCGGCCGACCTCACGAACGTCCTGCCCGGCGCCAAAGCCGCGGTCAGTTTCGCCGTTCCTCTCAACCAGGACTTGATCGGCCCGTACCTCAAGAAGCAGAATCGGCGCGCCCACGAACTCGACAATCTAAAGACGAACGCCCTAGCCAGCGGCATCGCAGCGCACATTGCCCACTGGCTCACGTGTAAAGGCTACGAGTCCGTCCCCCTGCTTGCCAATGAGCAGTACCGCGAAGACACGCCGCGCGGAAAGTTCGACATGATGCCGCCGCTGTCGCTGCGGTACCTGGCAGTTCGCAGCGGCGTCGGACACTTTGGCCTGTCGGGGAACGTTCACACTCAAAAGGAAGGGGCTGCGGTGATCCTGGGCGCGGCCGTTACGACGGCCGAGTTGGTACCGACTGATCCCCTGCCGGCCTCGGAAAACTACTGCGACGAGTGCAGGTTGTGCATGAACGCTTGCCTGTCTCGCATGATGGATGCCGAGGAAAAAACGACCGTCGAGCTCGGCGGGGAACAGTTCACCTATGCAAAGCGCGGCAACTACCTGCGCTGCGAACTCGTATGCGGCGGATTCACCGGCCTGCACCCCTCGGGCAAATGGTCGACGTGGTCGCCCGGGCGCTTCACCATTCCAGAAAAAGACGAGGACTTCATGGGCGCCGTGGCACACGCGTACGAAGCCTACGCCAAGCGGCCCGAAGCTCCCGGCGGTCACCGCCACATCCTGATGGACCCCAAGCTCATCCTGACGTGCGGCAACTGCCAGCTCATCTGCCACCCCGACAAGAACGAGCGCAAGAAGCGCTGGCGCTGGCTGGTAACCGGCGGTGTCGTCGTGCAGGACGAGGACGGAACCCTGCGGGCCGTACCGCCGGCGATCGCAAAGAAGCATCTTGCCGCCATGCCGCCCGAGCGCCGGGCGCTGTATGAAGAGGTGGAGGAAGAAGCGGGCGCGCGAAAGCAGCCGGTGTCGGCGACGGGATAACCGGCCGTCGCCCGCCGGGACGCAGCCTCGACCGCAGTATGTAGTTCGGCGCGGGCAACCGCCCGCGTGATCGGCGGCGCAATCGGCTCGCAATCCGGAACGTTTCCCACCGCGTGGCCGGCGGGAAACACAGCCGCAGAAGCGAAAGTTGAACGTCCGTGACACTCGAAGAACTCAGAGAGTTTCTCGCAAAGGAGTTTCCGCAGAGTACGGTCGTACTCGAAGATGCCGGCAGCTTGAGCTCGCGCGTAAGGCAACCGATCGATGAGCGACATCTACGGCCGGGCGGCACCGTCTCCGGACCGACACTGACGGCCGTGGCGGATGTCGCCTTGTACGCCGCGATCCTCGCCGAGATCGGACCGGTGGCGCTCGCGGTCACCACGAATCTGACGATGAACTTCATGCGCCGGCCTCCCGCCGGCCACGATCTCGTCGGCCAGTGCCGCCTCCTCAAGCTCGGCCAGCGCCTAGCGGTGGGCGAAGTCTACATTTACTCGGACGGCATCGACGACCCGGTCGCACACGCAATCGGCACCTACTCCATTCCGCCGCG
>CAZQYE010000002.1:0-31886 GCA_964597375.1 uncultured Myxococcales bacterium | reverse complement strand
CCCCACCTTCGGGTCGCACCCGTCGTCCGTGCACACGTTCCCATCGTCACAGCTCGCACTAGTACACGGGAACGTCGTGGTCGTCGTACTCGTGCTCGTAGTCGTGCTAATGACCGCAGTCGTGCTGGTCGTACTCGCACACGAGGGGCAGACCAGCTCCACGGGTAGACCCACGGCCTTGCGCAGCACCATGAGGGCATCGGTCGCACGAACCGAGCCGTTGCCGTCGACATCGCCGCATGGACCGGCCGCAGCCGGGTCGACCGCAACGAAAGCCAATGCCGAAAACATCGCAAGAATCGACGCAACCAAGGGGAATCGACTCACGACGCAACCTCCGTGGCACGAGCTACATCTCGAGCGCCCTCCGCAAGGGCCCCGAGCCCAGCCCCAAGCGCACGAGACGATCGGGCCGCCGGCACCTAGGCGCCTTGCGTCGGATGGGCAATCTATGAAGTTAGCAAGCGTCGCTCGGACAACAAAGACCGACCGGTATCAGCCCCCCAGGCGTAGGGTCAGCCGGCCGGCCTGGCCGTCGGAGAGCTGCACGCGCTGCTCGACGGATCCGGCCTTCGGGTGAACCGCCGCGACGACGTACTCTCCCGCGGGCAGTCCTTCGATCGAAAAGCGGCCGTGCTCGTCGGTGACCGCGTAGAACGGGTGATCGACAACGCCGGCGTAGGCCGACATCCACGGGTGGACGTCGCACTTGATGCGCACGAGCACCTCGGGGCGATCGAAACGACGCACGCTCTTCATCCCTTTCATCGGCATCCCGAGGTTGAAGCCCCGCGAGCGCTTGGGAAGAGAGTGGACGTTGTGGAGTGTAGCGTCGGTATTCTCGATGACGAGATCCTGACCGACGCGGATGCCGAACACGCGCGGTACGAAGCGACAGTGGTCCTGGTCGAGAACGACCTGACCAGCCGGCGGATCGAACTTGCGTCCTTCGAGACCGGACTTTACGTAAACGAACGCGTCGGCCAGACCTTTCTCGCCGTCCGTTGCGATCAAGCGGAGTACGGCACCCTCGCTGTTGATCCGCTTGCAGTACGGATCGGCCGCCATCTCGATGGGAACCGGATCGGGAACGGACCCCTCGAACCGAACCACCCCGCGAATCGATGCGGTTCCTCGCGAAGGAGCCGCCGGCGTCGAGAGCCCAGGCGCCGGCTCGGCTGGCTTGGCCGAGGCCGGTGCTTGCGCCTTGTCCTCCGACTTGGTCTCGACGGCGTTCTTCGTACAAGCCCCTAAGAGGACGAGGCTCGAAACGAGGAGAACCGACACGACCGGCCGCAGTCGCTGCATCACTCTCTCCTTTCCGCCGCGCCTCAGCTTCCCGGCCCGCCGGCAAGCAGCTCGTCGAACCCCCCGGCATCCATTCTCAAACCGATGTAGAAAGGACCGAACTCGGCGTACAGAGCACTGGCCGGATCGAAGCGCATTTCGTATACGAGCTTCTTGAACGCCAGCGGATCGTCCGAGTGAAGGCTCACGCTCCATTCCCAGTCGTCCAATCCGACCGAACCTCCGATGACCTGCACCACCTGCTCGTGGTACTTGTGACCGATCGATCCGTGGCGCCGCATCATCGCCCGGCGGTCTTCGAGCGGCAGCGTGTACCAGTTGACGTGCTCGCCCCGGCGTTTGTTCATCGGATAGAAACAAATGTAGCGGTGTGCCGGAATCTCGCGGTACAGCCGCGCCTTCATCCGCTCCTTCTGCCGGCCCATCTCCTCTTCGAACGCTGCGTCGAACTCCGGGGTGCCGCGCTCGAGGCCCTTCTCCGTAACGCGGCGGATCGCGATCGCTTGGATCTCGTACAGGCTCACTTCGATGACTGAGAAGTACGAGTAACTCGGCCGCAAAAGCGGGTACAGGCGCGTCCGCCGCCAGGATCGTTCGGCCTCGTTGAGCGCGTCGGGACTTTCCCGATAACACACGAGCATCAGGTCGCCCTTCTGTGTCACGACGTGGTAGAAGGCCGTGTCGCCCGAGGCGCGCTTTCCTTGGGCCACGAGCCAGTCGGCAGCCTCACGGCCCAGCTCGGCTCGCTCCTCTTGGGAAAGGCGGTGCCACGCCGGCCAGTCGACCGAGTAGACGTCGTGCAACATGTACCAGCCTTCCAGCGTCTGCGGCGCCTCCGGCGCTTCGACTTTGTCGCTCATGGCAGCATAGCCTCCCCGTTCCCGCCGGGTGATTCGTCGAAGTCGGGTATTTCAGCGGGGACCGGCGCCGGAGTCCAGTCGGCTTTCGCCTTACGACTCGGCCGCTACGGCGTGCTTCTCGGTGGCGCCGTCGTCGTCTTCTTGCTGCTGCTCCACCGCGCTGTGCGGTAGGACCACGCGCCCGCCGACCGTCGAGCCGAGAGTAAAGTAGAAGGTCGTTCCCACGCCCCGTTCCGATTCGCACCAGATCCGGCCACCGTGGCGCTCGATGATCTTGCGCACGTGAGACAGGCCGATGCCGTCGCCCGGTGCGGCGTCACGGCGGAAACGCTGGAACGGGAGAAACGCCTTGGCAACCTCTTGAGGCGTCATCCCGATGCCGGTGTCGCGAACGAACAGCACCGGCTCAGTGCCTTCCTGGCAACCGATCGAAATCGTCCGCGTCGGACCGTCGCCCATGTATTTCACGGCGTTGTCCACGAGGTTGCCGAAGACTGCTTCGAGCTGCTCGCGATCGGCCGTCACGACGGGCAGCTTGCCGACTTCGACGCGGATGTCCGCTTTCTTGATCTGGTATCCAAGCGCCCGGATTACGCCGCGCACGACGCGGTCGAGATCGACTTTCTCGAACGAGTAGGTCGCCCGGGCGGCACGGGAATAGTCGAGTAGGCGCTGCACCATCCGGTTGAGCTTTTCGACGCTGCGAATGCTGTCGCGCAGCGGCTCCGCCACGTCGTCCGCGTACGGCCCGATGGCGGCGAAGCCTTCTTCCTCGAGGCGCTTGCGCATGTCCTTGAGCTCTTCGAGCGAGAGGTGCAGGAAGCCGTACAGCGACGTCATCGGCGAGCGCAGGTCGTGGGCGACGACGTGGAGGATTTCCTCCATCGTCCTAGCCTGCTCGGCAAGCAGTTCGTTTTCGACTTGCAAGCGGGTTGCGTCGCGTTCGCCGGCAAGCGTGTAGCCGTTTTCGACGGCCGTCGTGAGGATCTGCGCGGCCGCGGCGAGGACTTTCAAGTCCTCCGACGTGACGCCTCCACCCTTTGCGACGGGCGCGAGGATGAAGCCGAGCTGTCCGCGTTCGCTCCCCAGTCGCGCCACGGCGACCGGTTCGTAGGTGCCTAGGATTTCGGCGCACGCGTGCATCACGCCGTCCGTCGTATCTTCCGCCGTGACCAGGCGGACGTCATCGGAAATCGCGTAGAGCGGGGCCAGAAGCAAGGACTCGATGGTATCGACGCCGTCGGGGTGGAAGGCCGTGTAACTGTCGCTACCGGGCAGGCGGATGAGGGCGGTGCCTCGCGCCAATCGGGTCGAGCGCGACAGAATCGTGAGGATGTCGTCGACCACGCGCGCCGGCTCCAGCGAGAGGCGCGTGCTCGCGGCCATCCGCATCAGAGCGTTCGTGTGCTTCCACAGGCGCGCCTGGGCATCGGCCATGTCGCCGACGGTATGTTGGTGCTGAATCTCGCGCCCGATTACCGAGGCGAGATACTCCGACCACTCCTCGGCCTGGGGGCCGAGCACGCAGACCGTCGCGACTTCCTCGTCCCCGATGCGGATGGGCTGGCGGGCCGCTTTGTCGGCGCCGTCATCGACACCGGCGACGACTTTGCCCTTGGCGTCCTCGACCCAGCACACCATTCCGGCGGTGCCGAGACGCATGACGTCCCGGCAAATCGCGGCAACGGGTGACCATCGGATTTTCATGTTCTCTCCCGCACTACTCGAGCACCCGCCGGCCTGTGCGACTAGCCACAGCGCGGCTCCGGCATCCCTCGGCGCGGATGCCACCATCAACGATCATATCACACTGCAAGAGCGCCAAATGACGAAACTTCGCCGCCACGCGGGGGGCACGAACCCGTCGGTTTCCGGCTCGGAGCGTACATGCCACGAGTGCGCCGCCGGCGCCGTCTCCACACTCTCCGACAACCTCAGAAGCGGCGACCACCGCAACGATCACAGCACTTGCCATGCTTTTCCCGGCACTCGGCGCCGGTGTCTCACTTTACCTGCGGGCGGACCCAGATGCCGTCGCGCAACACCAGTCGATTGAGCATCTTGCCGCTCTCGGTCGGGCGCGCGACGCCCGACTCGTAGTCGTCGTCGCCGGGATAAAGGATCGTGATCGTATCGTCGAGAAGGGTGATCCGCGGAATCACATCGACGACGTCGAGAGTGCGCGCTGCTTCGATCACCTCTTCGACACTATCGTGAAGAGCCAGGCGATCGAGAGAACAGATCGTCGGCGGCACCAGCTCGATCTGTCGTTTTGCGTAGCGCTCGAGTGCCACACGAGGCCGTACCCACTCCCCTTCGATCGACTCGTGCCGGTCGTGTTCGGCCGATTGACCGTCGGGCATCCGTGCAACGAAGAAGCGAGTATCGAAGCGTTTCTCGCCGCTCTCGGGCGTAATCCAGTGCGCGTAGTACCAAAGATCGCCGGCCTGTAGCCGCAGGCCCTCGTCGGCGAGAAAGCGCAAGAACGGGAGTTCTCCACTGGCCACGAGGCGGCGCGCGGCCTGGAAGCGCTCCTGGCGCTGCTCGTCTCCATCCCCGTCGTCGCGGGCCAAGAGGATACCCGATTCCTCGAACAGCTCGCGGATCGCTGCAACGACGTGGGCGCGCGCCCGGACGGCGTCGTCGATGCCGAAACGCCGGGCGCACTCTGCGGCGTCGAACCCATCGATCAGTTCAGCGAGCGCAGGGTCGGCGTCCTGATCATCGACCGCACCGCCTGGAAAGACGTGATGTCCGCCGAGAAACCCGAGGTTCGAGCTGCGCTTGACCATGAAGACCTCGAGCCCGCCGGGACCGTTACGAAGCGGAAGGACGGTGGAGGCATCGCGCGGAGTGGTTGCCATGACGAGCGGGTTGATCGCACAGGCGATCGGATGGCTGGGGAGGCAGGGCTCGAACCTGCAATCGCCTGATCCAGAGTCAGGTGCCTTACCAGTTTGGCCACTCCCCAGCGGCGAATCCCAGTGTTCCAAAACCAAGATCCCGAGTCCACCTTGCCGGTGGCTCGGTTATAATGACCGAGGATGAAGATCCTCGTTGCAGGAGGAACCGGGTTCATCGGCTCCGCGGTGGTGCGGCAGGCCGACGCGGCCGGGCACCGGGTCGCGTGCCTGAGCCGAGGAGTCCATCCCGGCTGCCACCCGCGCGGCGTGCTCGTGTTCAAAGTCGACCTGGTCCGGCCCCAGGGGCTCGACCGAGCGCTCGCCGGAGTCGACGCAGTCGTTCATGCGGTTGGAATCCTGCGCGAAACGAAAGGCCAGAGTTTCGAGCGGGTCCACGTGGGCGGCACGGCCAATCTGATCGACGCGTGCAAGCGTGCCGGTGTCTCGAAGATCGTCTACATCAGCAGTCTCGGCGCGCACCTCAACCGCCGCAACACGTATCTCCGAACCAAGGCGGAAGCCGAGCACTTGATCCAAGGCTCCGGGATCCCGTACACGATCCTCCGCCCGTCCCTGGTGTTCGGCGCCGGCGACCGTCTGGTGACGCATATTCTGTGGTGGATGCGAGGCTCGCGCGTGGTACCGATCCTGTCGCACCACGGTGTTCCGGTGCAGCCGATCTGGGTCGGCGACGTCGCCACCGCCGCGATTCGTGCCCTCGGAGACCCCGGAACCGACGGGCAGATCTACGACCTCGGCGGCCCCGCCCAGATGACCTACGCCGACATGGTCAAGCTGATCAAACAGCGAACAGGGCTCGCAGCGATTGCGCTTCCGATTCCCGCGGTTCTCTCGCAGTCGATCGGCCGACTCGGCCAGCGACTCTTCGAGCGGCCGCCCCTAAGCAGCGATCAGCTCGAATTACTGGTCAGCGGAGGCACCTGCGATCCAAGTCCGGCGGCGGTGACGTTCGGCTTGCGAATGCGCTCGCTGGCCGACGTGCTTCCCGAGTACCGCCAGCCGTCGTAGCCGCGCGCTCCCGCCCCAGGCGCGCCGCGTTTAGCGACCGCTTGCAGCCCCAGCCATCGTACGTGCAATCCGAGCACCGCTCCGGCCGTTTGCGACACGACCGCTCCGGCCGACTGGCCGGCCACGCTTTCTCCCGCAGCGGAACGGTCAGGAGCGACTCAACGTCGCGGTGGGGTCTTCTCGCGCCAGATGATTCGGCCTCGAGTCAGGTCGTACGGCGACAACTCGACCTTGACGGCGTCACCCGGGAGAATACGGATGTAGTACTTCCGCATCTTGCCCGAAATGTGCGCCAGGACCGTGTGACCGTTCTCGAGCTTCACACGGAAAAACGCGTTCGGCAGGTTCTCGACGACTACTCCGTCGACTTCGATTCCTTCTTTCGCCATGCCCTCCTCGGGATCTTGCGGCGGCAGGCCGCTGCCGGCCCGACCGCACTCGTGCGGAGCGCCGCGCCGCGTAACCGCACCGGACACCGCGCCCGGCCGGCATCAAGCATGAAAGGCTACCACCGGCTCCGGCAGCGAACAACCGCCGAGCATTCGGCTTGGCCGGCGGCCGAGCGGGTGGCATCATCGCGGCATGCAAGCAGGGCCTGCGCGCGAAGCGGCCCTCGTCGAGGCGCGCCGCGTTCTGTGGGCGGTTCTCGCCCTCAACGTCGCAGTATCGGCCGCCAAGATCGTCGCTGGGACCCTTGCGGCGAGCATGGCACTGATGGCCGACGGCTGGCACTCGGCGCTCGACTCGGTGTCGACGCTCGTCGGACTTGTCGGTGTGACACTGGCGGCCGCCCCGCCCGATCGCGAGCATCCCTACGGACATGGGCGCTTCGAAGTGGCCGCCGCGCTCGCCATTTCGGTCATGCTGCTACTCACCGCCTGGGGTGTGGTCACTCAGGCCGTCTCTCGCCTGGGTGCCGGGCTACAGCCGCGAATTGGCCCACTCGCGTTCGCGGTGACGCTGGCGTCGCTCGCCGTCAGCAGCGGCGTGACCTGGTGGGAGACGCGCGCGGGGAAGCGTTTGGGCAATCGAGTCCTGCTCGCCGACGCCGGCCATACGCGCTCGGACGTCTACACGTCGCTGGCGGTATTGGCGTCGTTCGCCGCCGTGCGGGCCGGATATCCGGCGGCCGACCTCGTGGTCGCGGCTGTCGTCGCTCTCGTGATCGCGCGGGCCGGATATCAGATCGTCCGCGACGCGTTTCACGTTCTCTCGGACCGCGTCGCCCTCGACGTCGACGACGTCGCCGCGCTGTTTCGCCAGCGGCCCGAGCTCGGAACGATCGAAGGCGTGCGTTCGCGAAGCAACGGCAGCGAAGTGTACGTAGACTTGCAAGTGCGGTTGCCTGGCACCATGTCGGTGGATGAGTCCCACGCGATCACCGAAAAAATCGAAAGTGTCATCCGCGGCGCCTTTCCCAACGTCGTCGACATCGTCGTTCACGTCGAGCCCGAGGCCGACTGACTGAGGCCCGCCGCTTGCCGGGCTCGATCGAACACGCAAAAACCGGAGCGACCGTTTCAAAACGCGACAGGCCGGACTGTCACGAAATGATACGGCGTTCCAAAACGAAACAGGCCGACTGCGTATTTTCCCGTATTTTTCCGCACTGGGTCCTCGGCACGCCGGTTGCATTTTCGACAGCGTGCGTGCGGTTCGATCCAGCCCCCGACTGATCACCCTGCTCGATCTTCTGACCGAACTACAGCAGACTGGATCGCCCTCCGAACAAGCCCTCGTCGCGATGGCGCTCGACCGAATCCTCACCGGACGCGTCGTCTTGTGCGGGATCTACTCCCTCGGTGACCACTGCGCGGAGTCCTGCGGGGACTCCGAAGACGCCCAAGACCAAGTCCCCATCGTCAAGCACTGAGCCTGGGCCGAGCGGCCCGAAGCGTACAAGGACGTGCAACTGCGGCCATGGACGTACCGGGGGGAGCCGGCTCGCGAAGAGCACTCTTCAATCTTTTCAAGTAGTTAAGGATTCGGCGGCACTCGGCACAGCGGCTGCTTTGTCTCCTGCCAAACACCACCACGGAGGCAGGAGAAATGGCGATTTTCGGCAGCAAGAAGAAGGATTCCTCGAAGCGACGTGCCCGGCTGGTTGCCACCGGCAAGCGAGTCAAAGGCACCTGGATCATGGAGTCGACGCTTCCGGTCAAGGCTCGGCGCAGCACGCGCAACGACGCGATTCTCATCACCGAAAACCGGCGCGTGCGGACCCTTCACTGAGGCTTGGTTCGGCCGGCCCAAAAGGCGGTCGACCGCCTAGCAAACTCGAAGCACAATCGAAAGGCGCCCGGTCCTGCTCGCAAACGAGCGGGGCCGGGCGTTTTTGGCGCGTTCAGTAGACTTCGCTGGCGCCGAGGTAGCTCATGTAGCCTTTGACGCGGCTGATCAAATCCCTCGTTTCGCGATAGGGCGGCGGCTCGTTGCCGTAGCGCGCGACCGCACCGGGGCCGGCGTTCCAAGCGGCGACGACCAGCTCGGTACGTCCCTCGTAACGAGCGTGGTAGGTCGCGCTCAAGTAACAGGCGATGAGAATGTTGAGCGCCGGATCGTACAGATCGTCCGGGCTGAACTCCTTGAACACTTTCTCGTCGATGTAGAGGTAATCGTAGCCGCTCGCACCGAGCTCGGCGAGAGCCGCCCGCGCCGTCGACGGCAGGATTTGCGTCAGCCCGCGCGCACCCTTCACGGAGCGCGCCCACGTGTCGCCGGCCGACTCGGTGAGAATCAACGCCCGGATGTAGTCCGCCGGCACCCGCGCTCCCTCGGGCCCGTAGCTCAGGGAAGAAAAGTAGCGGATGTAGGGCTCGAGGTAGTAGAGCCGCCGGAGCTGGCTGCGACTTGGCACGTGGCGCTCGGCCTTGGAGACGGCAAGCGCTGGGCCGGCTGCAACGACCAGCAACAACGAAGAACACAACGCAAGGCGCATGAATGCACGGACTTGGGCCAGCATGGTCTTGCGATGTTGCAAAGCGCGTTCCCCTCCGGCGCAAAAAATAGCCGTTAAATCAAATACTTACGTTCCGCGACCCAAAGTCACGAAATGCAAAACCGCGGCATCTTGCCGAAAAGCACGATACGCCGCCGGGGTGCCGCCGATGGTCTCGGAATGATCGCTACCGGACGGGAAGCTCCGGGTGGTGTCGGCCCAACGGCCCTTCAGGCCGGCTCGAAGCCCACGACGCGGACACGGCGTTTCCCGTCACAGTCGAATTCTTCGACCAGTTGACGGCCCCCGCACTTCGGGCACGGAAAGTACCTTTTCGCCCCATCCACTTCCGCCAGCTCGAGCACCTGACCGAGCAGGTACCCTCGATCCGTTTCCTCGAAGGCCAAGAGCCCTCCACAGGACTCGTTCCGGCATTTGAGGACGTGAACCCTCAGCTTGCGCTTGGGGCTCTCGGCAGGCTTCGCCGGAACGGTCACAAGGGGGCCTCATATCTTGACATGACGCATCAAGCAACCCGCCGGCCGCTCGGCGGGCGAGTGCCGTCGCCGGCCGTTCCGGGTACAATCTGCCGATGGATTCACCCTTGAGCGTACTCGAAGACGTGGTCCGCGACGCCGACGGCTTCGTCGAACTTCGCTACCACGCCAAGCAGACCCGCACGATCGCCGTCGAGAAGGGCAGGGTCGAGCGAACCACCCACCGCCGGCGCGCCGGGGTAGGGGTTCGCGTCAAAGAAGGAAACGGTTGGGGCTTCGCCTCCACGGGCAGTCTGGAAGCAGCCGACTTGCGCGCGGCGATCGACGCCGCCCGCGCCGCCGCTCGTGCCAGTGCCGAGGCTCGGTCCGGGCAGCCCTCCGAGCTCGCCGCAGCCGAGCTCGCCCGCGGGCACTTCGATCTGCCGGGTGTCGACGATGTGCTCACCCGGCCTCTCGACGAAAAGATCGGGATGGCCGCCGATTTCGAGCGCACGATCCGCTCGACTTCGCCCGCGATCGTCTCGGCGACGTGCGCGTACAATGAAATCTACGAAGAGAAGGCGATCGTCACCACCGACGGCGCCGCAGCGACGTTCCGCCTGGTGCGGCCCGAGCTTCGCCTGCAAGCAGTAGCCGAAAGAGACGGCGAACTGTCGACCGGGTTCGAGGCCATCGGCACCACGGGCGGTTGGGAGTGCCTGTTTCGCAGCGGCCCCGGCGAGTCCTTCGCCGAGAAGGCGGCGCGCAAGGCGGTCGACCTGTTGCACGCCGGCCGCCCTGAGGGCGGCCGTGCCACCGTCATCTTGGCACCGTCGATCGTCGGCTTGCTCGTTCACGAAGCCATCGGCCACACCGTCGAGGCGGACTTCGTTCAGGCCGGCTCGGTTGCGGCCGGTAAACTCGGACAGCGCGTTGCCAGCGAGCTCGTCACGCTGTGCGACAGCGGAGCTTCGGAGCTGAGCACCGGCGCAGGCGGCTGTATTCCGGTGGACGACGAAGGAGTGGTCGCCGGGCGAACGACGATCATCGACCAGGGCATCCTCGTCTCTTACCTGCACAACCGCGAAAGCGCCGCGCGATTCGAAGTGAAGCCGACCGGCAACGCGCGTGCCTGGGAGTATTCGGACCAGCCACTGATCCGAATGCGCAACACGTACATGGTTCCGGGAACGAGCTCACTCGAAGAAATGATCGCTACCACGAAAGACGGCTACCTGCTCGACGGCCCGCGCAACGGGCAAGCCGATGCAACCGGCGAGTTCATGTTCGGAGTGCAGGAGGCCCGGCGCATACGCAACGGCAAGCTCGGTGAGCTCGTACGCGGCGTGACGATCAGCGGCATCGCGTTCGACGTTCTCAAGACGGTCGATGCCGTATCGAACACCTTCGCCTGGGAGCTCGGTTCTGGGTACTGCGGCAAAGGTCAGCCGGCCAAGGTCGATGCCGGTGGTCCTTACATTCGCTGTCAGGTCTTGCTCGGAGGCGAACAAGCGTGAGCGAGCAGCTTCTCGATCTTGCAACCGACATCGTCGAGCGCGCGCGCCGCGCGGGCGCGGATCAGGCCGAGGCCGCGGTCGCCGGCGTTCACGCGGTAGACACGCGGGTCGAAAACGGGCGCGTGCACACGGCCCAGACGACCGACGAAACGCTGTTCGGACTGCGTGTCTTCTCCCGCGGGTCGCTCGGCTTCGCCACCGCGAACAGTATCGATCGCACGACCATCGACGAGTGCGTCGGGGAAGCCCTCGCCCAGGCCAAGGCGATGCCGAGCGATCCACTCAACGGCCTTCCTCCCGCCGACAAGCCGGTCGCCGTGGACG
Organism: uncultured Myxococcales bacterium; assembly: GCA_964597375.1. Taxonomy (GTDB): domain Bacteria; phylum Desulfobacterota; class Binatia; order UBA1149; family SPBQ01; genus CAZQYE01. Next base: position 20,531 of record CAZQYE010000002.1, on the reverse strand, counting down.
GCTTGTTCGATCCGTCGGCGGCCGCCATGACCGTCGGCGACACGACGGCGCTGGCCCGGCGTATGCTCGAGCGGGTCCGCGAGCGCGATGCCCGCGTGCGCGTGGATTCGGGCGGCGTCTCGTCCGTTCATTCGCGAGTCGCCGTGGCCTCGAGTGAAGGCGTGGGCGCGTGCGAGGAGACGACGACCGTACGCGGGTACCTCTTCGGAATGGCCGTGGACGGCGAGGAAGTCGCCAGCTTCGATTACGATGGAGACGCTTCTCCGTCGGCTTCCGCCATCGGGGGACTGCTCGATGCCGCGGCCGACCGTTTCACCGACAAGTGCTTGTCCGGCCTCGGCGCCGTGGCCGGCAAGAGCTTTCGCGGTTCGGTCGTCCTGTCTCCCGAAGCGGTCGGCGAGTTCTTGATTGCCGACCTCATTGCAGCCGTCGCGGCGGACAACGTACGTAAAGGTCGCAGCCGCTTAGCCGGGAAGCTGGGCGAAGCGATCGCGGCACCTGCGTTGACGGTCGTCGACGACGCCACGGTCGCGGGCACCGTGGGATCGAGCGCATTCGACCGTGAAGGCGTGCCGACTCGCCGCTATCCGATCGTCGAGGAAGGCGTGCTACGGGGATTCTTGTTCAACCATTACGAAGCGGTCGCCGCCGGCGGCGGCACGGTTTCGACAGGGCATGCCAGCGGTGGCGTCTCTTCACTACCGGCGATCGGACCGCACCGCATCGAGGTAGCCGCCGGACGAACGCCGGCCGCCGAGATGTGCGCGACCGACGGCGGGCCCGTCGTCTACGTGGGGCGCTTTTCTGGCAGCACGAATCCCGTGACGGGCGAGTTCTCGGGCGTGGTAAAGAACGGATTTCTGCACGAAGGCGGCTCGCGGCGTCCGATCAACGAGACCTTGATCGCCGGCAATCTGTTCGACTGCCTACTGCACGTTTCCGCCGTGTCGCGCGAGCGGCGCCGCATCGACGGCAGCGACTTGCTGCCGGCCGTCCGCCTCGAAGGCGTCTCGGTAACCGCCGGCTGAGAGCCGTTCAGCGCTTGTCGCTCGTGGCCAGGTAGCCGTGAGCAACCAACTTGAGACGGCTCGCAATCGGCAGTTCGGGAGCCCCGCGGGTCGGCTGCGCCACCTGCTTGCACGCCGTCTCGTATCCGTCGAGTGATTCCTTGAGTCCGGCGATCCACGGCGGGGCGACGGCAGCAGTGGAGAACACGTCGCTGGTCTCCTGCGGGTCGGCCACCAGGTCGTAGGCTTCGTAGACGTAGTCGGTCTTACCCGACCTGCGACGAATCAGCTTGTGCGAGGAATCACTGATCGCGAGCGCCGGGGGTCTCCAGCTCGCGTCCGGCCCATCCCTCGTCTCACGCGTGCGGCCGTTCGCCTCGCTGAAGCGTGGCGGTAGCGAGTACGGCAGGCCGCTGCGCAAGGCCTTGGCGACCGAGCGACCCTGCATGGTCTGCGGGGGATCGCCACCGGCAAGCTCGATGATCGTCGGTGCAAGATCGATCAGGCCGATCGCATCCGTGTACCGGCGTCCCGCCTTGAACCCCGGGCCCCGCATCATCAGCGGCACGCGGATCGATTCCTCGTAGAGCTGGGCGCCGGAGCCACTCGCCCCGTGCTCGAAGAACTCCTCGCCGTGCCCGGAGGTCACGATCAAGTAGGTACTCTCGGGATCGCTCGCATTATCGAGCGCGGAAACGAACTTTTTCAGCGCATCATCGAGATGACGAATCTCACGCTCGTAGCGTACCAAGGCCCCCTCGTCGAGAGCGGTCCCTCCGTCGAGGCGTGCGTCTTTGAATAAGTCGAGATATCCGCGGGCGGGCACGTGCGGCGCCAGTGCTTCGGTCACGTGGATGAAAACGAAGTACGGCATCCCATGCCGGCGCCGAATCCAGGCGATCGCCCGGTCGAAGGTTTTCTCCGACCACCCGTCGACGTCCCACAGGTGAACGGTGAAGTCCTCGACGTAATCGTCGAACCCCCGGCCGAACCCGAGCTCGCGCGCAAGACCGGCCCCATCCGTAAATGCCGCACTCGTATAGCCGAGACGGCCGAGCAGGAGCGGCAGCGTTTCCACGCCCGGACCGAGGACGTGCTCGGCATCCTGCACACCGTGCACGGACGGATACAGACCGGTGAGCAACGTCATGTGCGAGGGAATCGTCTCGACCGATTGCGTGAGTGCTCGGTCGAAGATGATTCCCTGCTCGCCGAACAGCCGGTCCAGGAACGGAGTCGTGGCTCTGGTCTCCCCGCAGCAGCTCATCGATGCCGCTCGCACCCCGTCGAGCGAGACCAGGACGATCGAAGGACGAGCGGGCGTGCCGCCGGTGACGATCGCAGGCGCCGACCAGACTACGTGCGGCGCCAACCGCGATCCCGCCTCCCGGGGAACGGCCCGGAATACCAACCGCACCCGGCGGCCGGCAACGAGATCGAGCGTCGAGCGCTGGTCGAACCACCGCGGCGATTGCTTGTCGGGAAGAATGAGCTTTTCGTAAATCGGGATCCGCTCTCCGGTGGGAATCCCGTCCGAGAGTAACTCGGCCGCCACCGAAACCGTCGTCGGTGCCAGTCCGTGCCAATCCGATTCGTCCAGGCTGAAGCCGAAATCGAGAAATGCTCCGGCGGGTACGTCCACCGGTGTCGATACCACCTCGGCCGGCGTGCCGGCTTCGGCCGTCCGCGCATAGACGGCGGTGGCGATCGGCCCGTCTGGAAGTTCCTCGTCGACGATCGTCGCCGCTACGTGCCCGACGCGACCGGCCTCCTTGTACAGCGTGCGCCGGCGGTGCCACGCCCCATCGGTCCACAGCAGCATCTCGGCACGAAATGCGGCCTCCTCGTAGTCGCGGGGAATCGAGGCGAACACGAACACGCGCCCCCCAGCCCCGACGAAGGACGGCCGCTCGGCGAGCTTCACGCGGCCGCTCGGAGCCAGCGCCGCGCGCGTCTCTTCACCAACGCGTACGGGAACGTAAGGCCGCTCGGCTCCCGTCACCGGGTCGAGCGCATGAACCGCTATCGACGCGGCCGCCGTCTGGCTGTTTGCCCCCGCCAGCGCAAACACCGTGCACGCCATGGCCAGCCGCCGGCCGAACAGACGCAGGAACGTTTCTAGTTTCGCCGTCACGATTCTCCGCCGGAGAGCTACGCACAACTGCGCACGAATTTCAGGTGGAAGCAGTCGCGATGAACAGCCAACCCGGACGACTCGCAGGCGACTCTACTACGGTGCCGGCATGCACGCCACGGCCGCGCCTAGGTCGAGGCGCTCACGAACCGCCCGAACGGCAGTGCAGGCGAGGTTAGTAGCGCGCCATCGTCGGGTCAACTTCGCGCGCCCATGCATCGATCCCACCGAGAAGGCTCGCGACGCTCGTGAACCCGCGCTCGAGCAGATAGGCAGCCGCCTCGGCCGAGCGAACACCGTGGTGGCATACGACGACGTAGTCCGCCGTTGGATCGAGAAAGCGGACGGCGGCGGGAAGTTCGGCGATCGGCAAGTGCAGCGCCTGGGGAAGCCGGGCGATCTCGACCTCGTGGTCTTCGCGCACGTCGATCACCACCGGCGGATTGTCTTCCGCCATGCGGGCACGCAGCTCGCCGGCGCTGATGGCGCTGATGCCTCGGTCGAAGATCACGGCTTCAACTTGACGACTCTCGAACCGTATTTCAAGGGGTTTTGCGCTTGCCCAGGCACTTAGTGGCCTGCAATATGACCGCCCACCCCCAAGTGAGCGGTCGTCGGACGCACAACGGAAAACCGGCCGGGAAGCGGCTATTGGTCGGAGTCGACACCGGTGGAACCTTCACCGACGTCGTGTTCGTTCATGGTACGCGTCGCGGCGTGTGTAAGGTCCCGTCGACGCCGGACGATCCGGCGCGCGCGGTGCTCGCCGCACTCCGGCGAACGTTCGGCTCTCAGGCTCCGGATGTTCTCACCTACGGAACCACGGTGGCGACCAACGCGATGCTCGAGCGGCGCGGTGCCAAGACCGCTCTCGTCACCACTGCCGGTTTCGAGGACGTTCTCGAGATCGGGCGTCAGGATCGCCCCCGGCTGTACGATCTCGAACCGACCCGCCCGCAGCCCATCGTTCCGCGCTCGCTTCGAATGGGCGTCGACGAGCGCATGTGTTTCGACGGCGGCGTCGACAAACCGGTCGACCCGGAGGAGATCGAGTCTCTCGCCCAGCGTCTCGAAAAGGCCGGAGTCGAGTCGGTCGCCTTGTGCTTGCTTCACGCGCACGTCAATCCCGCGCACGAAAAGTCGATCGCAGCCGCGCTGCGGAGTCACGGATTTCCGGTGTCCGTGTCGCATGAGATTTGTCCCGAGCCCGGCGAATACGAACGTTCGAGCACGACCTCCGTCAACGCCTACGTGTTGCCGGCGGTCGCGCGTCATCTTCGCCGTCTGGCCAAGGAGAGCCGAGCGGCGCGCTTCCGCGTGATGCAGAGCAACGGCGGGGCGATCGGCGTTGGCATCGCCGCACGCGAACCGATTCGTACCATGCTGTCGGGACCCGCCGGCGGCGTCGCCGAAGCAGCGGCGGTAGCGGCGCGCGCAGGTTTCCATCGCGTCATCACGCTCGATATGGGCGGCACGTCCACCGACGTGGCGTTCGTCGACGGCGACCTCCCGCGCCGGCCCGTCACCGAGATCGGAGGGCTGCCCGTGTGCACGCCGTGCGTGGACATTCACACGGTGGGTGCCGGCGGCGGGTCGATCGCATTCGTCGACGAGGGGGGAGCGCTTCGAGTCGGCCCTCGAAGCGCCGGCGCCGACCCGGGGCCCGCCTGCTACGGCAAGGGCACCGCACCAACCGTCACCGATGCCAACGTCGTCCTCGGCCGCCTGCGGCCCGAGGCCTTCCTCGGTGGCGACATGCGCCTCGACGCCCGGCGCGCCGAGCAGGCCGTTGGGCGTCTAGCACGCGCCGCCCGCTCGGCCGGTACCGCGAACGCGGCTGAAGGCATCGTCCGCGTGGTCGAAGGCAATATGGAGCGGGCACTGCGCGTCATCACGATCGAGCGCGGTCACGACCCGCGCGACTGTGTGCTGGTCGCCTTCGGAGGGGCGGCCGGCTTGCACGCGTGCGGTCTTGCCGATGCGCTCGACATCGAAACCGTATTGATTCCGCCGGACCCGGGCCTGCTTTCGGCCTGGGGCGTGCTCGGGGGTCCGGTGGTGCGCGACCGTCTCGAGTCGGTGCGGTTGCTCGATCCGCCCTATGGTCGCCTGTCGGCCATCGCCGATCGCTTGGCACGGCGGGCGCGGCGCGACGTCGAGCGCGAAGGATTCGCGGCTACCGCCCTAAAGCGCGCCGACGTCGTCCGCTTGCGTTACGCCGGGCAGTCGATCGCCATCGAGGTCCCCTGCGACCGAAACTACCGGCGCGCGTTTCACGCCGAGCATCGGCGTCTGTTTCACACGGCCGACGAGCGACGTGCGATCGAGGTCGTCGGTATCCGCGTTACGGTCGCCGCCCGGCTGTCGCTGCGGGGGCGGCAAGCGCCATCGGCAGGTGGCACGGCCCGCGGACGTGGCCGCGTGTTCACCGGCGGTCGCTGGCGGACCGTCCCAATCGCCCCGCGGACGGCGGTCTCCGATGGGCGGACGATCGATGGACCGGCCGTGGTAACCGAGTACAGCTCGACGGCATACGTCGCACCGGGATGGTCGGTATCGGCGGACGACCGCGGAAACCTGCTGCTCCGGCGCAAGCCATCGGCAAGGAAACCATCATGAAGCGCATCGACGCAGTGGAGCTCGAGTTGTTTCGCAACCGGCTCTCGGCGGTGTCCGAAGAAATGGGGGCGGTCCTGGCACAAGCGGCATTCTCGCCGAACATCAAAGAGCGCCGCGACTTCTCTTGCGCGGTGTTCGACGCCGGCGGTGCGATGGTCACCCACGCCGCGCACATCCCGGTGCACCTCGGATCTACTCCGCTGTCGGTTCGGGCCGCGATCGATCGCTACCCGAAGCTCGAAGCCGGAGACGTCGTCATCGTCAACGATCCCTACGCGGGCGGCACCCACCTACCCGACGTCACCGTCGTCGCGCCCGTCGTGCCGCCGGGCATGCGACGGCCGTTTGCATACGTCGCCAACCGCGCCCACCACGCGGACGTCGGAGGTGCCAGCCCGGGTTCGATGGCGCTCAGCAGCGAGATCCACCAGGAGGGGTTTCGCATTCCCCCGGTGCTCCTGTGCCGCGGTTGGCAACCTGTACGTGCAACGCTCGACCTATTTCTCGCCAACACCCGGGTCGAAGAGGAACGGCGCGGTGACCTCGACGCGCAGATCGCCGCCCTCCAAGTCGGTGCGGCTCGGATCGTGGATCTCGCGCAACGCTTCGGGAAGGGGCGCCTCGAAGCGGCAATGGCGGCTTTGCAGGACTACTCGGAACGGTTGATCCGGCGTTTCGTCGCAACCCTTCCGAACGGGCGCTGGGCTGCGACCGACGAGCTCGACGGCGACGGCCTCGATCCGCAGCCGGTTCCAATCGCAGTCGCCATCGAGCGCCGCCGCGGCCGTTTGATCGTCGACTTCGCCGGTAGCGCCCCCCAGGTACGCGGTCCGCTGAACGCCAATCTCGCCGTCACCACCTCGGCCGTTTTCTATGTCGTCGCGTGTCTCGCGGGTCGCGACGTGCCGGCCAACGACGGCATGATGCGGCCGGTCGAAGTTCGCGCTCCCGAAGGGTCGGTCGTCAACTGCACGTTTCCCGCAGCCGTCGCCGGCGGCAACGTCGAGACGTCCCAGAGGATCGTCGACGTGCTGCTCCGGGCGCTTGCGCCCGCTCTCCCCAATCGGGTCCCCGCCGCCGCCTGCGGGACCATGACGAACCTAGCGCTCGGCGGCTTCGATCCGATTCGCCGGCGCTACTTCTCCTACTACGAGACGATCGCCGGTGGCGCCGGCGGCGGCCCGACTCGCGCCGGTACGCCGGCGATCCAGACGCACATGACGAACACCCGCAACACGCCGGTCGAGGTTCTCGAAAGTTACTACCCGCTGCGGGTGCGCCACTATCGGATCCGTCGCGGCTCGGGGGGAAAGGGCGTCCACCGCGGCGGCGATGGGATCGACCGGGCGATCGAGCTGCTCGCCGACGCCGAGGTCACGCTACTCGCCGACCGCCGGACGAACGGTCCCTACGGACTCGCCGGCGGGCAAGCCGGAAAAGCAGGAATCGATTCTGTGAGGATCGGTGCGCGCAGTGTTCGGCTGCCCTCGAAGACGAACACGACGCTCGAAGCGGGAAGTTGTATTCGCTTGCGCACGCCGGGAGGGGGCGGTTGGGGTTCGCCCCCTCCCGGAACGCGCAACAAGTAACGTCAGGCGGCCTCGACGCGCTCGCGCTCGGCCTTCTCGAGTTCTTCGAGGCGCCGTTCGAGAGCGGTCAGGCGCCGTTTGAGCGAGTCGATGTCGCCTCGCACCGGAAGGTGAAGGCGCTTGAACACCCGCTCGGTCACCTTGCGAGCCTCTTTCTCGAGAGAGCTCACGAATTTCTTCCGGCGTGATTCGGTCTCTTTGCGAATCGCACCTACCCTCTTGTCGACGGTACCGCGGACGACCTTGAATCGCTTTTCGAGGTCGCCACGCAAAGACTCGACGGTCTTGTTGACGTCGCCGCGAACGGTGTTGAGCCGCTCGATCACGCCGTCGACTTGCTTGCGCCCGCTTTCGGGAAGAATCTCGACTGCGCGTTTGCCGATCGTCTCCACTGTTCCTTCCACATCTTTGCGCAGTCGCTCGACGCGCGCGCGCAGGTCCCCGATCGCAAGAACCGAAGCCTGGCTACGCTTGGTACTCTTTGCTGCTGGCATTGCTGTCACCTCTCTCGACCGAACCGGAGCACTCAAACAACGTGTCGTGTCGCGCCCCTCCCGAGCACCGCAAAGACCCCCATGTGGGAATACCCCCGTCCGGGTGTCTCTTCAATGCAGCGGGCACACACGCCGGACGCACCGGCTCGGCCGCTTACGTACTGAAAGGAGAATAACGCAGTGCGGCAAAGCTGTCAAACGCTTTGTCGTCCGCTCGGCTTTCGGCCCCCGGGCGTTCAGTCCCCCCCGGCTGTCTCGCCGGCGTTCGCGCCGGTGCTGGTCTCCTTCGACGCGCTCTCTCCACCGGTCGCAGATGCAGACTTGTCGCCGTTCGAACCGTTGCCCGACGGCTTGCGGGACGAGTACCCGTCGGCGTACCAACCGCCGCCTTTCAGGCGAAAGCTGCTCGACGACACGAGCTTGCGCACTCGGCGCCCGCAGCTCGGGCATTTTCTCAGCGGTTTGGACGAAATCGGCTGGATGTGCTCGAAAGCCCCGCAATCGGGGCACTCGTACTCGTAAATCGGCATGCTTTTTCTATGTTTAGCCGGCCCAAGCAGCTTGGTCCAGCGCGGTCCCCTGTCAGGTAAGTTCGCGACCGGTGGCTGTCAAGAGCGGCCGCGTACCGCAGCTGTCCGCCCCCGCCCGTCGCCCAGTGGACTCAGCAGGCACGGCGCAGGAACCTGAAAGGGGCGGCGCAGCACGACGAGGCTACGGCCCACCAGCACGAGGAGAGGCAACATGCGTTACACGGCAATCGAGTACGAACGAATCGACCACATTCGGATCATCCGCTTCAATCGACCCGAGCGGCGCAACTGCATCGACCTGCGTACCCATCACGAGCTCGTCGACGCGTGGACCCGGTTCAAGGAGGACGAGGACGCCTACGTCGCCGTACTCACGGGCGCAGGAAGCAAAGCGTTCTGCGCCGGCGGCGATCTCAAGAGCGACGAGCTGCACGAGTACCTGCGCGCGAACGCAGCTCGTCACGAGGCCGGGGAAATGCCCGGCGCCTTGGGCCCCAGTCGCTGGACGGACATTTACAAGCCGATCATCGCGGCGGTGAACGGCGCCGCGTACGCCGGCGGTCTCGAATGGGCGTGCTTCGCCGACATCCGAATCGCCGACGAGCACGCGTCGTTCGGCGTGACCTGCCGGCGCTGGAACATCGGACTCGCCGACGGCGGCACTCAGCGCCTGCCGAGAATCGTCGGAATGGGGCGGGCGATGGAACTGATCATCACCGGACGGGTCATCGATGCCCGTGAAGCACTCGCCATCGGGCTCGTCAACGAAGTCGTTCCCTCGGGTACCTGTGTCGATCGCGCCCTCGAACTGGCCCACTTCATCTGCGAACTCCCCCAACCGGCGATCCGAACGGACAAGGAGGCGGCCGTCCGCGGATACGGCCGGCCGCTCGAGGAGGGACTACTGATCGAAGCGCGCGCCTTCAACAAGTCGATCTTCGATCCTGCCACCATCGAGGGTCTCAGGCGTTTCCGCGAGCGCGATCACCCCGACCGGCGCCCGGGCGAGGATCCCGCAACACCCGGCCTGGTCCGGGATTGACGCTCGGGCGGTGCCTTCAGCGCTTGGCCAACGCATCGGCGACCGCCCGCTGCAAGCGGGCGGCGGCGGTCGCTGGATCGGCGCATTCGAGCAGGACCGTTTTCGAACGATCGGTCGCGCCGAGCACGACGCGCCCGCAGCTAGGCGCGAGGCCGGCCGCCTTCGCCAGGAGGCGAACGAGCGCCTTGTTGGCGGCCCCGCCGACCGGTGGGTCCGTCAGGCGCACCTTGAGGCGATCACCGTAGAACCCGTCGATGCGTACCCGTGAAGCGCGGGGACTGAGTCGAACGCGCACCTCGACGCCGTGTGACCGCACCCGGATCCAGGATTCGCCGGAGGAGTCGGCGCCGCTCATCGCAACATCCTCTCGCGCTCAGCGCCCTCGCCCGAGCTCACGCGACCGCCGCGTGGCCGCCGCCACCGCGTCCGCCACCGCACGAACGAAGCCTCCCTCATCGAGGCGGGCAAGTCCGGCCAGCGTCGTGCCTCCCGGCGATGAAACCGCCTTTCTGAGATCGGCCGGTTCGCGCCCCGTTTCGATCATCATCGCCGCGGCACCGGCGATCGTCTCGTACGTGAGGTCGCGTGCGAGGTCTTCGGGAAGTCCCGCCCGCACGCCCGCGCCAATGAGCGCCTCGGCGAACAAGTACACGTAGGCGGGCCCCGACCCGCTCAGACCCGTCACCGCATCCATTTTCTTCTCGTCGTCGACCACGAACGCCTTACCGACCGTCGCCAGCAATGCCTTGACCCGGCGCACGTCGGCCGGGCGCGCACGTGATCCCGGGCACAGGACCGATGCACCACGGCCGACTAGACACGGCGTGTTCGGCATCACCCGCACGACGCGAACGCGGTCGGAGAAAGCACGTTCGAGCCTCGCAATCTTGACGCCCGCGGCGATCGACACCACCAAAGCGGGCCGATCGAGCGCCGGGCCGAGCTCGGCGAGCACCGCATCCATCGTTTGGGGCTTGATCGCTAGAACGACGACCGAAGCCGAAGCCGCCGCTTTGACGTTGTCGGCCGTCGTCGCCACGCGGTAGCGACGCGACATCGTGCGCCGCCTCAGCGGCAATGGGTCGGTCACCGTGATCGAGCCGGCCTCGCGTCCCGAAGCGACGAGGCCACGTACCAGTGCCTCGGCCATGTTGCCGCCGCCGATGAACGTGATCCGTTCCTTCTTGTTCGTGCTCACCGAGTCCTCCTCGTTCGTCGCGCCTACCCTTGCGGCGGGGGCAGCCGCAGGAAACCTCTAAACACCCTCCGCGCCGGCCTGCGCCCCCGGCCACCGCTTCCAGGGACACGTCACCGCGCTAGGTACGCGGGCCGAACACCGCCTCACCGATGCGCACCAGGGTCGCGCCTTCGGCGATGGCATCACGGAAGTCCCCGCTCATCCCAGCCGACATCTCGGCCAGGGGAGCGCCAGGCAGCTGCAGGCTTCGCAAGCGTTCGAGCATTTCGCGCAAGCGGGCGAAGTGCGGCCGCGGCGGTTCCTCGAGCGGCGCAACTCCCATGAGGCCGTCGACGATGATGCCGGGCATCTCGGCGACTTGGCCGACGAAATCTTCGAGTTCTGCTGGATCTATGCCTCCCCGGGCCGGGCCCCCACCGAGACGAACTTGAACCAGCACTCTGCACGAACTCCCGTCGGCAACCATGGCCCGAGAGATCGCCCGCGCCGCCTTCAGCGAAGCCAACGAGTGAACGAGCGCGAAACGACGCGCGACGCGGGCTGCTTTGTTCGATTGAAGCTGCCCGATCATGTGCCAGCGGACGTCGGCACCGAAACGATCCATCTTCGCCAGCGCTTCCTGAACGTAGTTCTCACCGAAATCACGCTGGCCCGCAGCGACTGCCTCGGCAATGCGCGCCTCGTCGACCCGCTTGGACACTGCCACCAGGCGAACGGTCGCCGGATCCCGACCCGCCGCCGTTGCCGCTTCGGCCAGTTGCTCGCGCACGCGGGCAAGTCGCTCAGCTACCGTCGGCTCAGCCATCACGCTCGTTCCGGCTCAATCCCCATCTCCGCGAGCACCGGCGCGAGGTCATCGACGGGCAATCCGATGACGTTGTCGAGCGGCCCGACGACACGAGAAACGAAGCGCCGGCCTTCGCCTTGCACCGCGTAGCCGCCTGCTTTGTCGAGTGGTTCACCCGATGACGCGTACTGCTCTGCTTCCTGCCTGCTGATCGAGCGCATCGACACGACGCTGCGCGCAACCCCCGTAATCAACGACGGAGCCCCGTGTTCGTCGCAACCGGCGAGCGCCCATCCGGTAAACACCGTGTGATCGCGCCCGGCGATCGACAGCAGCATGTCGGCGGCTTCGCCGGGGTCGGCCGGCTTGCCGAGAATGCGGCCATCGCACACGACGGTAGTGTCCGCGCCGAGAACCACCACGCCGCTGCGTTTGCCGGCCGCGACCGCAAGAGCCTTCTCGCACGCCACCCGTACGGTCGCTTCGACCGGATGTTCGCCGTCGAAAAACGTCTCGTCGACGTCCGCGACCTCGATCTCGAAGCGATAGCCGGCGCGCTCGAGCAGTTCCCTGCGGCGGGGAGATGCCGATGCAAGTACCAGACGATGACCCACCTGCGCTGCATTTTTTCGGCCGCTGCGGTAAAGTCAACGGACCTTGCCGCGTTTCATTCCACCTCTGATCCTCGCCACGTCGTTGGCGGCCGCGCTCATCCCGGTGCCGGCACGAAGTACCACGGACGCGGGGTCGCAGCCGCGCCTGGAAAGCCCCGGACAGCGGATTGCGGCTGCGCTGGCGCTGAGCGAGACCGATCCCAAGACCGCCGCCGGGATGCTCGAAGCCCTGCGCGCCGAACAACCGATCCTCGACGACTACCTCCTTTACCTCATCGCCGGAATTCGTGGCCGATCGAGTGAAGAGTCCGAGCGGATCCTCCTTGCCCGCCTGGTCGAACAACACGGGGCCTCCCCGGTGCGGCCCGTCGCGGCCAAGCGTCTGGCCGAACTGCTCGAACGGGCCGGACGCACCGAGGAACTCGTCGCGTTGAGCACGGAGCTGGCGCTTCCTGCAAAGCGAAGCGAAGAACTCGCCAGCGTGGCGCTGTCCGCGGGACGTGTCCTCGCAGGCACGGAACCGAAACGCGCAATCGAACATTTGAACGCGGCCCGTCGCCTGGCCGCCGGCGCACCGCCGGCGCTCGAGGCCGCCCGCATCGTCGGCAGGCTGTGGGAGCAGCACCCCGAGCTTGCACCTTCCTCCGCCGCGGAACTGTGGAACGAATGCCAGAGGCGAGCCCAGGAAGGAGACGCGCGCCGGGAGCTCGAGTGCCTCGATCGGTTTCTCTCCAAGTTTCCCCGGGATCGTCACGTTCTCGACGCCACGTTGCGCCGCGGCGTCGCGCTCTCGCGAACGAAGGGCCGAATTGCAGCGGCCGACTGGCTCGAAAAGCGCGCGGCTGCGACCTCGAGTCGCGTCGGGAAAGCCCGGCTCTTGTTTGCCGCCGCCGCGCATCGCTGGAATGCGAACCAGGCGACCGAAGCGCGCCTGGGCTTCGAGCGAATGCTCGCGCTGGCTACCGGAATTCGCGAAGAGCAGCGAGCGCGCTTCGCCCTGGGCCGGATTCACGAAGCCGCTCGCCAGTACAACGCAGCCGCATCGTATTACCGGAAAGCGGCGGCCGGCCCCGACGAGTCGCTGGCACACGAAAGCGGCTGGCGGGCCGCTTGGGTATCCTACCTCGCGGGCAACTACGAAGGCGCGGCGTGGGCGTTCGGCAAGGCAGCCGCGAGAGCGCGCAACGATCACAGCCTCGACGGCGGCTGGGAAGCGTCGCTCTACTGGCAAGCACGTTCGCTCGAAAAGAGCGGACACAAGGACCGAGCCATGCTCGTCTACAAGCGGCTGCTCGAGGAGTCTCCCGACGGCTACTATGCACTCCTCGCCGAAGAGCGCACGGGACTGAGCGCGCCGCCCCCACGAGTCGAAGCTCCTCCGGACGACCCACCGCACCTGTCCGAGCCGACCCTGGCACGCTCGATCACGCGCGCCCGCGAGCTTCACCGGGCGGGTCTCGCCGACTTCACCCGCCGGGAAATCGCGGCCGGGCTGGCCCTGGTGGGGCCGGGCGAGCGCCGCGACGTGCTTCCGCTTCTCGTCGAGTTCGAGCTGTACGCGATGGCCCTGCGCACCGCGCTCGATCTTTTCCACCGGGGCCTTCTTTCCGAAGAGGAGCTCTACGCGTACCTGTATCCCCACGCGTTTCCGGACGTCATTCGCAAGGCCGCGGCCGGCAACGGCCTCGATCCGTTTCTCGTCTACAGCCTGATCCGACAGGAATCGGCGTTCGACGTCCGGGCCGTCTCACGTGCCGACGCTTGCGGTCTCATGCAGCTGCTGGTCCCGACCGCACGCCGCGTCGCCCGTAGTCTCGGGAGCACCGCGGTCGAACGCGAAGACTTGTTCGTCCCCGAGCGCAACATCGAACTGGGTACCGCCTATCTAGCCGGTCTGTTCCGCCGCTTCGACGGCGACGAGGTACTGGTGCTGGCGGGGTACAACGCCGGCGAACGAGCAGCCGAGCGCTGGCGGGACCGGCATCTCGAACACGAACGCGACGAGTTCATCGAACTGATCTCGTATCGCGAAACGCGCAACTACGTGAAGAAAGTGCTGCGCAACGTTCGCAACTACCGCCGGTTGTACGGCTCGCAGGCGGTCGCTTCAGGCGAGGGCGGCAAGCAGTCGTCGCGGTAGATCTCCGAACGCCCCGTTCGACATGCACACGACCACGTCCCCGGCGCGCAGCTCGCCGGGAAGCCGTTCGAGAATCGCCTCCGGCCCGTCCGCGCACCACGCCGTGCGGCCCGATCGCACGAGATCCGACACCAGCCGGTCCGTCGACAGCATCTCTTCGGCGGCGAGCGGATCGTTGGGCTTCTGATACACCGCACTGACGGCGACGCAGTCGGCGGCGGCGAGCGCTTCGGCGTAGCGCTGCTGAAAGACGGCGCGACGGCTCGTGTTCGAGCGTGGCTCGAACACGGCCCACAGGCGCCTGCCTTCGAAGCGCTCGCGCAGTGCTTCGAGCGTCGCCGCGACGGCCGTCGGGTGGTGCGCGAAGTCGTCGATGACGACGACGCCCGAGGCTTCGCCCACGACTTCTTGGCGCCGCGCGGCTCCGCGAAAGGTCGCAAGCGCTTCGGCGACGGCTTCGCCGGCGACACCGAGTTCGCGGCACAGAGCGTAGACGGCGAGGGCGTTCGCTACGTTCATCCGGCCGGGGACCGCAAGCCGCATCCCCCGCCGCTCGATCGAGCCACCGTAGAGGATATCGAACCGCGTCGCATCGGTCCCACAGTCGATGGCCGCGGCACGCCAGCGCCCCTCTCGCAGCCCGTAGCTGACGAAACGGCCGCGCCCGACATGCTCGATCGTCCGCCCCACTTCCGCGGAGTCCGCGCACCCGACGAGCGGAGCGCCCTCGGGCAACTGTTCGGCGAGCGCGCGGAACGCCTGCTTGACGTGATCGAGGTCGCGATAAATGTCCGCGTGATCGAACTCGATGCTGGTCACGATGGCGGCCGACGGGCGGTAGTGGACGAACTTGGGCCGCTTGTCGAAATACGCAGAGTCGTACTCGTCGCCTTCGATGACGAAGAAGCGGCCGCTTCCCTCACGGGCGAAGCGTCCGAGGTCCCGCACCAGGCCGCCCACGAGGTAGCCGGGATCGGTGCCGGCGACTTCGAGGCTGCGGGCCAGCATCCCCGTAGTCGTCGTCTTGCCGTGCGTGCCCGCCACCACCAGGGGTTCGCGACCCTCGAGAAACAGGCGCGACACGGTTTCGGGAAACGACCATCTGCGCAGACCGCGCCGCTCGACTTCGGCCGCCTCTTCGTTGGTCGCCGGGATTGCATTCCCGATCACCACCAGATCCGGCTGTGACTCGTCGAGGTGCCCGGGAGAAAACCCCTGCGCGATCTCGATCCCGGCCTGTGCCAGCACGTCGCTCATGGGGGCGAACGCCGCCCGATCGCAACCGGTCACGGTAATGCCTCGCTCCTTGAGCATGACGGCGAGCGGCGCCATTCCGACTCCACAGACGGCAACCAAGTGGACACGCTCGACTCGTTCGCTCATGGACGGCTCACTCCCCAGCGGCACCGAATACGGCATCGTGAAAAACCGGCCGCCACCGGCGAATCGCCTCGTTGTGGCGGTCGGGATGAACACGGTTGCACGCAACCGCAACGACGACCTCGCGGTCGAGGTCGATCCACAGTGACGGACCGGTAAAACCGAGGTGCCCGACCGCCCGCTGCGACACCCGCGTTCCCGCCGAGCTGCAGCCGGGCGTCGGGGTATCCCAGCCTGCAACCCATGTCGTGCCCCCAGGGGGCGCAGTCCAGGCAGCTCGGACGAGCTCCGGCTCCAGCCAGGACCCGCGCCCCGACCATGCCTCGAGCCAGGCTTGTCCGATCCGCGCAACGGCTCGCGCCGTCCCGAACAGACCCGCGTGCCCGGCGATGCCGCCCATCGCAAAGGCGTTCTCGTCCTGCACCACCCCGCGAACGACGGTCCTGCGCCACAGGCAAACGCCGGTCGGCGCAGTCCGATCGGCCGGTGGCCTCCACCGCCCATCGACGAGGTCGGCAAAACCGCAGTCGCGCAAAGCGAGCGGCGAAAGCACCTCGCGCTCGGCGAGCACATCGAGCCTCGACTGCGCCGCCCGCTCGAGAAGTAGGCCCAGCAGGAGATAGCCCACGTCGCTGTATACGACCTGCGCACGCGGCTCCCGCTCGAGGGGTTCGGCGGCGGCCCGAGCCGCAACCGATGCACGCGTCTCGGCGGTTGCGACCGGCGGGCAGCCGGCGAAGTAGGGCCGCCACGCAGGCAGACCCGAGCGGTGCCGCAACAAATCGTCGACGGTCACGCGCGAGCGTCGCTCGTCACCGGCACCAAACTCGGGCACCCAGCGTACCACCGGCTGATCGATGGCGAGGATGCCGGCGGCCGCCAAGCGAAGAACGCACGCAGCGGTGACGAGCGGCTTGGTCAGTGACGCGAGGTCATAGATCGTGTCGTGCGTTACCGGCCGCCCGGCCGGTTCGTCGAGCCACCCGGCCGCTCCTTCGAACGCCACTTCTCCACCCTCGAGAACGGTGGCCGCGGCGCCGGGAAACACTCCGGTGCGAACGCCCTCTTCGAGGCAGCGGCCGATCGACTCCGGGTTCACCGCGTGGCCCGCCGGTCGAAAGCGTCCTCGAGCAAGTCCACGCGTGCGGCGCCGGCGTCGACACGAACACGGCAGCCGAGAGGCAACACCACGTTGCCGCTGCCATGCCCGGCGTCGAGACCGTACAGAATCGGAAAGTCCGTACCAGAGAGCACGTCGAGAACGATCTCTCGCAACACGCCTGGGCCGTCTCCACCGTCGCAGTCGAGCATCGGGCCGAAGACCACCCCGGCAAGCCGGTCGAGCTTACCGGCATGGCGCAGATGGCTGAGCATCCGATCGATGCGGTAGGGCTTCTCGGCGACGTCCTCGAGAAACAACACCCGACCGTCGGTCTCGATCTCGTAAGGCGTGCCGAGCGTAGTCACGAGAACCGACAGGCAACCACCGGCGAGCGGGCCCTCCCCGGTGCCGGCGCGCCAAGCCTCGCGAACGCGGCCGTCCCACCATCCGTCCTGGTCGAACAGGAAGCGGCGAAAGCGCTCGCGCGCCCCGGCGTCGAGGCGAGGGAGGTCGGCGGCCACCATCGGCCCGTGATAGCTCACGACCTCGGCTTCCTGAACGAGGCGGTTGAGCAGCAGACTGACGTCGCTGAAACCGACGAACGGCTTGGGGTGGGCCGCGACCACAGACGGGTCGAACGTCTCGTGCAACCGCGACGCCCCGTAGCCACCCCGCACGGCGAGCACGGCCGCCACGGCGGGATCACAAAACGCCTCGGTCAATTGGCGCGCACGGACCTCGTCGGTGGCGGCCATATAACGAACGGGGTCTGCGCGGTCGAGAATCCGCACTTGCAAGTTCCAGGATTGGAGCAGTTCGATCCCACGTTCGAGGCGCTCGGGGTCCGAGCGACCCGAAGGCGCAACCAGGGCCACCGTGGCCCCGGGCGACAGCGGGGCGGGCTTGCGAATCACCGTTCTTCCTGCTCCTCGCCGAACAGCCGCTCTTTGTCGCGCTCGAGACGGGATTCGTAGGCTTCTTCGATCTCGCTCGACGGGATCCAGCTCCCGGCAATCTCCCGGCACACCGCTTTGAGCCGGCGTGCAGCGCGGATCATCGATTCGAGCTGCTCGGGGAACAGCCCTTGAAAACCGTCGGATTTCGCGATCAGCGGGTTCGGATGCGCCTCAACGAGCACCATGTCCGCGCCCGCGGCCACGCCGGCCAGGTTGAGGGGATGGACGAGGTCGCGGATGCCCGTTCCGTGACTGGCATCGACCGCGACCGGCAAGCACGACAGTTGGTACTTGAATGCGGCGATCGCCGCGCAATCCAGGGTGTTCCTAGTGTACCGGTTGCAGCTCGAGATACCGCGCTCGCACAAAATGACGTTTTCCTTCCCCTCGGCCATCAATCGCTCGACCCACAGCAGATATGCTTCCATGTCGAGCGAGTTCCCGCGCTTGTGGATCACCGGCAGCGGGGTGGCGCGCAAGGCGTTCAGCAACGCCTGGTTCTTCGCGTTGGGTTCGCCGATCTGGAGGCAGTCGATCCCGTAGTCCTCGTACAACGGCAAGTGCGTGTGGTCGAGGATTTCGGCGACCGTCGGCAGCCCGAATTCCCGACCGGCGCGGACCAGCCAATCCAACCCTTTCTTGAGACCTTCGATTCCCGAGCCGCCAACGCCTTCCCAACCGCTGTACGGACTCGACCGGTACTTGATCACGCCGCCGCGCAGGCAGTCGGCTCCCGCCTTCTTCACCATCTCGGCAGCCTCGAAGATCTGGCGCTCGCTCTCGACCGAGCACGGCCCGGCAACGATCACGAGATCGTCTCCTCCGACGACGACGTCACCGATCGAGACCCGGTTGTAGATGAGGTTTCGGCCGCTGCCTTTCTGCGCCGCCCGCTTGTAGGCCCGAGAGATTGGAATGATCTCGTCGACACCTCCCATGCGCGCGACTTCGTCCTGGGGAATCCTGGTGACGTCGCCGTAGGCGCCGATCAGGGTGATCTGCTCCCCGACCATTTTCCCGGTCTTGAAGCCGAGGGCGTGGAGCATGTCTTCGACCGCGGCGACCTCGCGCGGTGTCGCGGTCGGCTTCATTTTGACGAGCATCTTCTGAAGGCCTTGAAAATCCTTGGTATCGCTCGCACCAACGGCTGTCAACGCCGCCCCGCCAGGTCGCCCGCAGCTCTTTCGCGCGCTCTGGCGGCCGCCGGCCGTGAAATATTGTGAGATTGAGGTAGAGTCTCTCCATGGTATCCGTTCCGAGCCGCGAACAGCTCGCACGGTTGGCCGAGTCGATCGCCGAGGACCTGTGCCTGGGACTGTCGCCCCCGGTCGAGGGCAACCCCATCAAGGTTGCGCAGATCGTCGAGGAGGCCCTGCGCGCGAACTTCAGGGCGGAAGTCGAAATCGAAAGAGAGGCCGAGCAGGCCCTGGCCGAGCTCGGCTCGTCGGCAGCCGGGCTCGACCGCGGCAAGCTGCTCGCGGGCCTTCGCGAGCGGATCGCCAAGAAGAAGGGCTTCGTGCTGTGAGGCGACTTCGTAGCGAGCGGATCGAAGCGTTGACGCTGGCCATCATCGACGCGCTGGCGCGCAGCTCCGAGGTACGGCTCCGCGACCGCGCCGCCGCTACCCACAAGGTCGACGCCCGCCTGCGCCGGACGTTCCAAGTGGACCCCGAGCTGGACCGCAAGGTGCGAAGCAGGATCGCCTCGCTCAGCCGCCGGGTTCCCGAAGGAAGCCGGGAGTGGGACGTCCTGTACCAGCGCTACCTCGAGGAGCTGTCGCGGCGCTGACCGGGGCCGAGGAAGCTCCCAGGGACGTGCCGAGCCGGGGCCCTTTCTGGTCGCGCAGCCGGTTTCGGGGCGGAGCGCTTCGCTCCCTCGCTGGCGCGGGGTGCCGGCGCGGCCATCTCGGCTGCCGGCCCGCCCGCCTCGAAGGCGGCCTGCAGCCTCCCCCACCGCCCGAGAAATCGGGCCGCCAGATGCATAGCCGGGGACCCGCGACGGGCCACGTCGTCTCGAGCTGCTCGCCTCGGTCTGGAGAAAATCGCCTCGACCGGCTTGACAACCTGCAGGCCGTAATTAAGGTTCACGCGGTTTAGCCAGGCGGCTGGAGCCCGTCCTGGATGATTCAAGAACGCTCGTGGCGGGACCTTCGACCGTGCGCCAGAGCGGGCCGAGTGCAAGACCGATCCGGACCCAGGCGCCTCCGGGCGCGCGCCGCCTCAGCGAGCGGCGGCTGGGCAGAAGCACGAGGCCGGGCGCCGGGCGGAGGAGCCCGCGGCGGGCGTTCGGTGGGTAGTCCGGACGGGGGCGGCCGGGTCGAGGCAAACAGTTCAGGAGGGTAATAGGAGGCTAGCTGGAGATCATGAATATTCGACCGCTACAGGATCGGATCATCGTCAAGAGACTGAAAGAAGAAGAGACCACGGCCGGCGGCATCATCATTCCGGACACCGCGAAAGAAAAGCCACAAGAAGGCAAGGTGATCGCCGTGGGGAAGGGAAAGGTCAGCGAGGACGGCAAGGTTCTCAAGCTCGACGTCAAGAAAGGGGACCGGGTGCTGTTCGGTAAGTACGCCGGAACCGAGGTGACGATCGACGGAACCGAGTACCTCATCATGCGCGAGGACGATGTCCTCGGTGTCATCGAAGCCTGACCGGTCGCTCGAGACTTCACCGAAGGAGAGAGAAGAATGGCTAAGATCGTAAACTTTGATCAGCAAGCGAGAAACAAGCTGCTCGACGGTGTCAAAGTGCTGGCCGATGCGGTCACCGTGACCCTCGGTCCGCGCGGCCGCAACGTGGTTCTCGAAAAGTCCTGGGGTGCTCCCACCGTGACCAAGGACGGCGTGTCCGTGGCCAAGGAAGTGGAACTGGCCGACAAGTTCGAGAACATGGGCGCCCAGATGGTCAAGGAAGTCGCTTCCCAGACTTCCGACGTGG
>CAZQYE010000001.1:0-42946 GCA_964597375.1 uncultured Myxococcales bacterium | reverse complement strand
CTTCGTCGCGCCAGTCGAGGATCGAATCGGAAACCGTCGCCGCCGTCTCGTCATCATATCCGAGATTCGTCAGGATCAGCCGCAACACCGCCTCGTCGACACGCAGCGCGTTGAGTGGCACCTTACCGTCCTCGGAAAACGCGCGCACTTCGACCTCGATGGGGGGCTCTCCTTCGGCCGGAACCACCGGAACCGTAACGGGATCCCCGCGCCCCTCGAGCAGCGTCAGCACTGGCTCGAGGCCTTCTTCCTCTTCGCCAGTCGCCTCGCTCGCCTCAGCGTCCTCCTCGTCCTCCGCACCGAGGTCTTCGTCAAGCTCACCGTTGTACGAGCTGATCGCCAAGAGCGCTTCGTTCAGCGCCCCCATCGCCGCGTACTGAGCAATCGTCGACTGCTTGAACGTGCGCGTCGCCTCCGCGTCGAGCCGCATGGCGCGGGCGAACTCCCCCGCAAGCACGGTCAACACGGCGAACGTCCACAGAACGAGCACGAGGGCGACACCAGACTCGCCGTTCCGGCGCAGATGAGAAACGCTTCGCACGACGTCAGCCGAACCTCCGGAAGTCCTCGCCTCCGGTCACTTCGTTGTACACACCGACGAACAACGGAATTCGCTGGTCCCAAGCCGGCCCACCCTCGACGGCCGGCTCTACCGTGATCGACACGACGGCGGGCAAGGACTCGTCGTCCGAGGCACTCCAGGTCCGCTGCCACTCTTCGTCGTCGAAGTCCGATCGCCGGTAGGCGAACGTCGCATCTCCAACGTCGAACAGCAGGGTCGTTTCGACCACCCCGGGCGCGTCGCGATCCTCGAGGTCGAAGTCCTCCGTCAGGGCCAGGTAGAACGGGCGCTCGGACATGATCAGGCGTTCGTCTTCAAAGCGGTACTCGACGATCGCCAGCCCACTAGCGTCCGGCGCCTGTGGCTGGGCCGTGACGAAAGCCAGCCGATGCGGTTCCCCTTCGAAGAACGGCTCGAGCACGCCGTCTTCATCGGGCACCTTGAGGGGCGCCGCGGCGTGCAGCTGCCTGACGATGATGCCGGTCGCGATCCGCAAGCGCCGGGCCTGTTCGGTACGGCGTTCGGCGGCCGACGCCGCGCGTGCACCGATCGACACGACCCCGTACAGTGCCAGCGTGAGCATCGACAGCAGCGTGATCGCAATCACCAGCTCGACCATGGTAAATCCGCGTTGCCGACCGCTCATCGTCAGAACAGCTCCATCACGCGCAGCGACGCAAGCTCGACCGATTGCGGGGAGCTCGGCGGTCCCCACTCGACCCGCACCCGCACGCGCTTGAGTTCGTAGTCGTTCGAGACGTTTTCCCGGGTTTCCTCGCCTTCGGGAGCTCCGAGCCGCGGTTCGTACGGCTCGACCTCGACATGCCAGCGAAACGGCCCTTCGCTTCCGCTCTCCGCGCCGTCCTCGAGATCCGAACGCCAGAGGGTCTCGTCCATCACCGCCCGAGCCAATACCAGTGCGTCGGTTTGGCGCACGGATGCACGGGCCAAATGCGAGCTACCCGAGAACAGTTCGAGTACGCCGACGATTCCGATCGCAGCAACCGAAACCGCGATCAACACCTCGAGCAAGGTGAAGCCGGCGCTCTTTCTCACTTACCCTCCTCGAGAGCGAACTCGCTCGTCAGCGGATCGATCGCCACTGCAAACCTCTGTCGCACGCGCCCGCCCGGACCGTCGGCGAAACGCAGCTCGAACCCTCCACCGCTCGATCCCCCAGTGGGGAAGAACTCGAGCACCAGCGTATCGTTTTCGAGACGCCCGCCGTGCAGGTCATCGACCGATGCCGCCGGTGGAAGGACCAACTCCCGAACGATTTCGAACCCGTCCGCCTCCTCGCCGTCGGCGGCCTCCGCCGGCGGACTCTCGCCCGAGGCATCGCCGCCGGCAGGCGCCGGAGCCGCTAAAGCGAGTGCTCCCCGATCGGGATCGACGCGCAGCTCCACGCGCTTGCGGCGGAACACGGCGGTCGCTGCACCGCGACGCACTAGCGCCTGAACCGCCTGCAGCGTGTGCCGAACCTCCCGCTGCCTGCGCCCCGAAGTCACCGACGGCGCGACGAGCGCCGCGCTGACGGCAATGATCAACATCACGACGATCAGCTCGAGCAGCGTGAAGCCGCTCGAGCGCCGAAGGCACGAGCGCGCTCGAGGACTATCGGTCCTCCGGAATGTCGGCAGCATCGTCGGTGCCTCCGGGAGCACCGTCGGCTCCATAGGACTTGAGCACGTAGCTGGAGCCTTCGGTCGGCCCTTCATAGTGGTACGGGTTCCCCCAGGGATCGAGAGGCACGCTCTTCTTCAGATACGGCCCATCCCAGCTCTTGGCGTTCGGAGGGCGCTCGACGAGCGCTTGCAGGCCTTCCTCCGTCGTCGGATAGCGACCGGTATCGAGCGCGAAGGCATCGAGCGCCGTTTCGAGCGTCGAAATCTGAACGCGCGCGGTCTTGACCCGGGCCTTACGCGCCTGTCCGAAGAAGTTCGGCAACACGATCGAGGCCAGCAGTCCAAGGATGACCATGACCACCAGCAGCTCCACCAGGGTGAAGCCCGCACGCCGGTTTCTCGAATGCCTGTTTTGCATCGCCAATTTCGACCTCCTGCCCGCCGTCAAAACGACATCTGATTCACGCTGAAGACCGCCGACAGCATCGCAATGACGATAAACCCCGTGACCAACCCCATGATCAGGAGCATCGCCGGCTCGATCATGCTCATCAGCCTGGCAACCGCATTGCCGACCTCGCGATCATAGTGGCCGGCCACCACGAGCAACATGTCGTCGAGGCGCCCGGTCTCTTCTCCGACGGCAACCATCTGGAGGGACAGCGCCGGGAACACCCCCGTCCGCTCGAGCGGCTGCGCCAGCCCTTTTCCCTCACTGACTTCTTTTTGCACGACCTCGAGCGCCGACGAAATGATGACGTTGCCCACGATCGCACGAACGATTTCGAGCGAACGAATGAGCGGCACTCCACTCTTGAGCATGGTCCCAAGCGTGCGCGCAAACCTCGAAACCTGAACCTTCCGCACTAGATCGCCGATGAGCGGGGCCGACAGCTTCCAGCGATCGACCCGCATTCGCCCCTCCGCAGTAGCTGCATAGCGGCGAAAGGCAAAAACCGCGGCGGCGATCACCACGGCGGCGATCCACCAGTACTTCTGAAGCGCGTCGCTGGCGGCCATGACGAGCCTCGTCGAAGCCGGCATCGCTGCTCCCAAGTCGGCGAAAACGACGGTGAATTTCGGCAGCACGTAGGTCAGCAGGACGACGATCGACACCCCACCGACGAGCGCAAGGATCAGCGGATACGTCATCGCCGAGCGAATCTCGTCCCGTGCCTTTTCGCTCGCCTCGAGGTATTCGGCCAGCCGCTCGAGAACCGACTCGACCACGCCCCCGGCCTCGCCGGCCCGCACCATGTTCACGTACAGCGGAGGGAACACCTCACTGTGATCGGCGAGGGCATCCGACAGGGACTTGCCCTCTTGCACGCGGGCGAGAACGTCGCTTACGACCGCCCGAAGCCGCTCGTTCTCGCCGAGCGCAGCGAGGCTCTGGAGACTGCGGTCGAGCGGCATGCCAGCGTGCAGCAGCGTCGCAAGCTCCCGCGTGAAGAGCATCAAATCGCGGCCGCGGACCCGGTCCCTCCATGACAACCGCGGGAGCGTGAAGGAAAACCGCCTACTCGTGCGAGCCGCCCCGCGTCCGGCGACGACCTCGAGCGGAATGTAGCCTTGCTGGCGCAGGTTCGCGACGACGGCGGACTCGGCTTCCGCCTCGAGCACTCCCTCGACGACACGGCCCTCGGCCGTCGCTGCCCGGTAAGAAAACGTTACCATGCTTTGCCTACTGACGGTTTTCGCCGCAGCAACCGCAACATCATTCTACCACGCATGAAGTTGTCGGCGTAAGGCCGTGTTCCGGCGTCGTTTTGCGCCCCATGAACTGTTCGACGTCTGGGCTCTCCACTCCTTCACCACCGGCGCAAATCCGAGCCAGTCGATTCCAGTCGGCGTGCTGTCGCTGGGGCGCGCGACGCGTTGCGACACTGCGGTCCTCTTCCGCCGAGGCGAGAGTCCTGATAATCGCATCGGCGAGCCCCCTCGCATCACCGGCCCGAACGACCGCAGCGCGCGGGTAACCTCGAACCTGCTCGCCGATGCCCCCGACGTCGCTCACGACCACCCGTGTCCCCGATTCCCGGGCGACCGGCAAAAGGCCGCTCTGCGAGGCGCGCAAGTAGGGAAACACCATGCAGTCGGCACACGCGACCACGTCGGCCAGCTCGTCGTCGCTCAGGTATCGCGGGACCACATGGAGCGCGTCGCACTGTCCGGCGGCCCGGCGGCGCAGACTGCCGGGACGATAGTCCTCGCCTGCCACGACTAAGTGCACATCGCGGCGCTTCTCGCGCACGCGGCGCCATGCCTCCAGGAGCACATCGACACCTTTGTATCGCCGGACGTGCCCTGCAAACGCCACGACTCGAGCACCAGCGGGCAACCCGAGCCGTTCGCGTGCCGCGCCTCGATCACGCGACAGCACCAGCGCCACATCGAGAAGGGGGGGCATCGGAACGACACGCGCGGGCACCCGCGGCCTGATGGCCGCCAACTCCCCCGCCACGTGCTCGGAGTGGCACACGACCGCCTGAGCGCGCGCGAGAACCGCCCTCAATAGCGCTCTCGAACCTGGAAACCACTCGTGCGGAACGACATTGTGCACGACGACGCAGACACTCGAAGCAGCCGGCAGGCCCGCAAGCAACGCGGGAGCGACGATGGGATGCCACCACTCGACGACCACGCGGTCGAAGCCGCCGGCCTCGAGCCACCGCCGCATGCGCGTCCAGCTCGCCGGATCGAGCGAGTCGATCAACTCCGTCGCCGCGAGGAGACCCGGCTCGCGCACGCGGGCACCGGGGTAGAGCAGCCGCGGATACACGCGCGCGTACGAAAGCACCGCAACCCGGTGGCCGAGCCCAACCAGAGCACGCTCGAGTCCCGCCGTGTGCGCAGCGATCCCACCGCGCAGAGGAGGTGCAGGACCGATCAATCCGATGTTCACGACGAGTCTCCCGTCTCGCCGCCGAGTCGCCGGGCGAGTTTGTGCGCCGATGCATCGTCCGGCACGTGCTCGAGATACTCGGCGATCAGGCGCAGCGCCTCGCCGCGGCGCCCGTTGCGCGCGAGCAGCTTGGCCAGCTCCATGACTCCCCACCCGCGCTTCGGATCGAGTTCGACGGCGCGGCGCAAGCGGCGCTCGGCCATGCGCACGAGGCCCAAACGTTCGACCGCCAGCGCTTCGATCGTGTAGGCATCGGCATAGCGCGGCTCCGCCGCGCGCGCCCGCCACGCGTACCACAGTCCACCGAGCACGTGACCGCGCCGCACCAGGGCCCAGGCGAGACACCCTCTCGCCCATATGTTGTTCGAGTCCGCGGACAACGCACGCCGGTACGCCGACAGCGCTTCGTCCGAGCGCCCTTCGGCGTCGTCGAGCAGGCCGG
The DNA here is from genome assembly GCA_964597375.1 of uncultured Myxococcales bacterium. GTDB lineage: Bacteria > Desulfobacterota > Binatia > UBA1149 > SPBQ01 > CAZQYE01. Next base: position 37,412 of record CAZQYE010000001.1, on the reverse strand, counting down.
CTTCGATCCATGGAACCGGCCGGTCGTCCTGCCGGGCCAGGGCGAGACGCAATACTTCGCGGGCGTCGTCCCTCCGGTCGAAACGTTCGAGCACGCGCGCCAAGGCAACCGACGCTTTTGCCTGGCGAGGGTAGCTTCGAACGAGATCGATCAGACGCGCAACACCCAGCTCGCCTTGCGGCCACAGTGGCTTCACACGCGGAGACCAGCTGCCCCGACACGCCGCACGATCCCCCCACACGCGGACGTCCTCGAGGGCGAACGCGACACCCATGAGCGATTCGACGTCGAGCGACACTCGCTCCACCATGGAGCCGTCGAGCCGCACGAACACCGGCTCGCGGTCACGGACGATGCCGCTGCGGCGGCGTCCCCGAACGGTAACGGCCAGCACTTCACGACGGCCGGTTCGGATCGACGGAACGAGTTCGACGCCCGTCACCCGACATGCCCGTTCGAGGTCGACGTCGATGGTCACCGCCTGCGGCCCGTCGTACCACAGGCGCCCGCCAGAGGTCCATGCAATACCGTGTGGGGTGGCAAGCGTCGCCGGCACCGGCTCGAACCGGTAGACGGCTCCCGGGTAGGCCGATGCGCTTGCCAGCACTTCGCCCTCGGGAGGCGGGTCGAAGCCGGTGAGCGAAAACGCGGCGGTCCATCCCCCGGCGTTCTGGCGTGGCTGCGACGCGGCCGAGGCCACACCGGTGGCCACTAGAAAATAGTCCGGACTTTCCCACACCACCGACCAGCCCGGTGGAATCGCCGCGAGCAAGGCTTCGCGCGTGGCAAACGGTGTCGCCAGGCCTCCCCCTTCGACCCAGCGGACGAACGCTTCGGGACTCGCCGTCGCCAGCCACGCCCTCTCGCCCCCCTCGGGAATCAGCCGGCGCTCGAAGACGACGAGCCGGACCCCGTAACGGCGGGCGATCGCCTCGCGCTCGGCGGCAGAGGACCTCGGGGAATAAAAGCGCGCGCGGTCGGCGAGCCTCCGGTAGGCCTCAGCCTCGTCGCCCGAAAACACGAGAGTGGCCCGCTCGGTCGATGCCACGACCGAATGTGCTCCGAGCGCGGGCAACAAGTGTGCCACGCCCGGGGGCGCCAGCACGGGACCGGGCTCACGACGCTGCCGCAACGCCTCGTACAACCTGAGAGTCGATCCCGAAGGCGCCCGCTCGCGCTCGACCGGATGCGGCTGCATGTTTCGGCGCCAGCGAGCAATGCCCGTCTGCGCCGATGCCGCGGCGGTCGCCAGCGCGAGCAAGGCAGCGAGGACGCCCGGCCCGTAAGCACGACGCCCCCAGAGCGTATCGACGCTTACGGCGAGCAGCAGTGGCACGGGCACCAGCCACGCGACACGGTACAGCATCCACGGGACCAGCAGCCGCCCGACCGCGGCGGCCAGGCCCGGAACGAAGACGAGGAGGCAAGGAACCACGGCCAGCAACAGGAGCATGCGCTCACGTCGCTGCGCGCGCCTGCGCCACAGTCCCCACAGGGCCGGCACCGCGAGTACCGCGACCGGGCCGAAGACCGCTGAAGGACGCACCACATACGCCGCCGATTGCGGTGCCCACAAGCGGCCCAGGGCGAGGTGCGCCCGCACGACGGGATTGTCCGTAGCCGCCATGGAGATTCCCTCGGCCGCAAACCAGCGTCCGACCTCGAACGCCTGCCACGCCGGGTACAGGGCCGCAATTGCACCGACCGACACGACCGCCGCGAGCCGGCGCCGGCCGCCGGCAGAAGCGCCTGCGAGCGCAGCGGAGACGACCGTGCCCACACCGATCAGGCCGACGGCGAGCATCAGGCCATGAACCACCGCACACGCCAGCGCCGCAAGCGCCAAGGCAACGAGTGGACGCAGCGTCTCGTCTTCGTCCGTCGCCGCAGCCGCCGCCCAGGCGAGCATCGCCGGGACGAGCACCAAACCGGCGACGAACTTGTCTTGGTGAAGCCGCGTAAAGAAAGGCAAGGCTTCGGTTCCGTAAAGCCACACCGGAACCATTGCCAGCGCCACACACTCCGTCAGGCGACCCCGCTCGGCGAGGAAAACCCGAGCCAGCAGAGCAAATGCAGCAACCACCAAGACGCAGACGAGCGGCGCCACCACGCGCGACTGAAGCGCCGCAGGATCGCCTCCACACAGGGCCAGCGCGAGAGCCTGGGCGACGAGCCAGGAATTCCAAGCGAAACGCGGATGGCCTGCGCCGCTGGCGAGCACCGGTTCGTTCAGCGAGAACGAATCTCGCTCGGCATAGGAACGCACGAACGCGAGATCCCACCAATCGTCGACCGTTCCACCGGCGTACGTCCACACGGCGGGCAACAACACGGCCAGCGCCAGGCCGAAGCACGCCCACTTCTTCCAGTCCCCCCACCCCGCCGCGTTTACCGGGGACGGGCGTCGCCTGCGCCACAACGCCGCAAGGGCCAGCGCGGCAGTCCACGATCCGAGCGTGACCCATGCCGACGACAGCGGTCGGCCGGCTGGCAGCAACACGAGAACCGGCGGCACCAGCGCCACCAGGGAAGCGCACAGATCGAGGACCAAGCGTGGCGGGCCGGCGGCGAGCGGTTCGTCGTCGAGGCCCGCCGCAGACAACACGACGTGTCCGGGCAGTAAGACGATCGTAAGGTAAAACAACGCCGGGGGCAGCAGCGACCAACCGCCCGCCAGACCGGCGCCGGCGAAACCAAGCAGGGCCCAAGCCGGCAACTGCACTCGTCGCACGACTTCAGCTGAGGTAGCCGAGATCGCGTAGCCGTTCCATGATCTCGCGCTCCTCGTCTTCGGTGTAGTCGCGGTCGCGCCGCGCCTCGCCGGCGCTCGATTGAGTCCCGAGCCGCGGGGGGGAAGCCGCCAGGGCGTCCTCGGCAAGCAGCGACACCAGCGAGCGTCCGTCCATGTCCGGAGGAATCGGCTCGCCGAGCCAGTGCAGGGCCGTCGGCGCGATGTCCACGACACTCCCGCCCGAGAACGCCTCTCCGCGGCGCACTCCCGGTCCGCAGGCAATGATCAGCCCGGCGTCCCGGTGCATGCCGGAATAACGGTAGGTATCGTCCCACACACGGTTCGAGCCGAAATCGGAAAGGCCGTAGAAAATATCGCTCGGGTCCTCGGGAAGCAGAATCAGGTCGGGGGCCTCTTCGAAACGCTCCCCGTGGTACACTTCCTCGCGCTTGATGCAGCGGCCGACGATCGGCCGGCCGAGCTTGGGGTCGACGTAGCCGAGCATGGCATCGGCGAGCTCGTCGCGAATCCGTTCGTACTCGGTCCCCGGCTCGACGATCCCCAGAGGCTCGCGCCCGCGAACGTTCAAAAACACCGAACCGTAATGACGGCCGAACGAATAGGCGCGGGTTCGGCTCCAATCGACGTTGTCGAAGGAGAGAAACAGCTTCTTCAAGATCGAATCGAACGAGTAGACGTTCTTGTACTCGGCGTGTTTGGCCAGACCCAGCCGGTCGACGGCCCGGTGCACGTTGCGCAGGGTGATGCCGCTGCGAAAAGCGGCCGTCTTGAGCCGCGTCCAGCCGTCGCGTGCCAGCGACATGAATCCAGTCTCGAGCAACAGATTGTTCAGGACGATGAAACGCGAGGCCCGTCCCATTCCGTGATCGGACATCACGATCACCCGGCAATCCTCCCCCGCGGCGTCGATCAGGCGAGCGAGATCGGCGTCTAGGCGCTGGAAGTATCGAATCACCGGCTGCGACAGGTCCTCTTTGATGTGGCGCCGCCAGGGGTGCTCCGGATCGAGATAGTGCCACAGCTGGTGCAGAATCCGGTCCGTGTCGAAGTACACGGTCATGAACAAGTCCCAAGGCTGCTTGTTCATTAGGTACAGGTTGGTCCGCGTCAGCAGGTCGAGCAGCTCGTCGCAAGCCTCGAAGAATCGCTTCTTACCGCGTTCACTGAACGTCTCGGCCGGGTAGATCCGGTAATCGCCGATCTCACGCCGGATTTCATCACCGAGCTCGGGCGGCCAGGTGTAGTCGGTGGCGAAGTACGGAGTCATCCAGCCGCTGATCAAGACGCCGTTCACCGGCTCGACGGGGTACGAAATCGGGAGGTTGACGACCACCACCCGCTTGCCGCTCTCGCTGAGCAGACGCCACAGGGACTTGCCGCTACGTACGCTGGTGTTGACGGGCGGAAACACGTACGTGCCCGGCCGCCGGTAGAGAAAGTCGTAGATTCCCGTCTTGCCCGGATTCTTTCCAGTCGACAGCGAGGTCCAGGACGGGCCCGACGTCGGCGGCATGGTCGAGCCCAGATCCCCCGCGACCCCTTCGGACATGAGCCGGGCGAAGGTCGGCAGGTAGCCGGCCTTGGCCCATTCGGCGATGAGCGAGAAAGGAACGCCGTCGAGTCCGACAATCAGTACGCGATGACACTCGTTCATTGCTATCCGTGCCACCCGCACGCGCAGCCCCCGGCACGATGACCGGCGGCTACGCGCGGCACAAGACGCCCGATGGTATGCGCCGGTCTCTGAGGTCTCAACCCCATCGGCGGCCTCGCCGGACCAGCCGGCGGCCGAACCACCTCGCCGATCTATAGAAGATCTGGCCCCACGACAGGCCGGCGAGATAGGCCTCGAGCATGTGAGCCAGCGACGAGGGCTCGGAGAACAATCCCACGGACACCGGCCGGCTGCGGCCTCGATCGCCCGCGAACACTGGCTTCCGGCACCAGGCGACGAGCGGTTCAGCCGTGCGCTCGGGGGACAACCGGCTGGCCGCCTCGGCCGCGCAGCCGCCGGCGGCGCGCTCGAGGCGCCCGGGATCTTGGATCAGCTCACACAGAGTGGCCGCCAAGCGTTCCGGGTCACCCGGCGGCACGCCGAACGCGAGCCCTCGCTCGACCATTGCGGCGCCGAACTCGCTCAGCCCCGTCGTCACGCAGGGAAGGCCGGCAGCCGCCCATTCGGCGACCCGGTTTTCCGATCCGAGGTAGCGTTCGGGCAAGGGGCGTTCGACGACGATCCCCACATCGGCTTCTGCGATCAATCCGGACAACGCACCGCGATCGATCCAGCCGAGCAAGTGAAAACGCTCGCTGAGACCGCTTTGTGCAACCAAACGCTCGAACCGTGCGTACGTCGTCTCGTCGTGCCCGGGCACCTCCCCGCCCGTGGCGACGAACTGCAGTCGCGGCTCGCGGCGCATGGCGAGCTCGAGCCCCGCAAACAGCACGTCGACGTCGCACCAGGTGTTGAACGTTCCCGTCCATACAACCAGAAAGGCGTCCCGCGGAATCTCGACCCCCTTGCGCAGCGGACTCTCGCCGCCCCCCACCGGAGCCTCGGCCGCGCACGGCACGACCGAAACGAGATCCTCCCCGGCCGTCGCCGATGAGAGGCGACCGGCGAGGCCCAGTTGACCGAGAAGCGCCCAGCGCTGCCGCCCGGAGACACACGAAAACCGATCGGCGCGCTCGAGCACCGGAAGCAACATTTGCCAGAAGCGGGCAATTACCGCGTCGTTGTTCGCCACCACGGCTTTGGCCTGTGCCTCCGCCATGAAATCGCCGAACACGTCCGCCCACAGCGGCACATCGAGCCTGAGGCGCAGCGCGAGCGATGCAGCATAGACCGTGGCCCCGACCAGGGCATCGGGGCCGAACGCCCGTATGCGAGAGCGCAGTAGTTCGCTCTCGAAGGCCGGTTCGGATGCCTCGATTACGCCGACTTCGCGCCCGGCGACGGGCACTCCCGGCAGATCCCGAACCCGCAGTGCCCGCGCAGGAGCGCTGTTGTCACACCGGACGATCAGCACCTCGTGCCCGTCCGCCGTCAACGCAGCGGCGAAATGGCCGCAGCGCAACCCCGGGCCCATGTGGCAGCAACCGCCCGCCGCCGGCGGCAGCCCCATCGCAAACAGAGCGACACGGCTCACCGGCAAGCCCCTTCACTGGAGCGGGCACGCCTGGCTGCCCACAGTTCGATGGGAAGACGAGCGTACGCCGCCGCAACGGCGCGAGCGCTGCCGCGGGCGCCCCCGCCGGCCAACCACCCAAGCTCGCTCGAGACCGCCGCGAGCCATCGCCCTCTCCGAAGCAGGTGCCTTGCAGCAAAACGTACTCGATTTCGGTGGTATACACGGAAAAACGCATCCGTTTTCTTGCCTAGGCTCACGGCCTCGAGATGGATGCCCCGGGCGGCCGGCTCATAGACCACCCGCATACCGAGAGAGCGCGCTCGCAGGCAGAAATCGGTTTCTTCGAAGTAAGCGGGAAAGTAACCGGCATCGAAACCGCCGAGCCGGTGCCACGTGGACGCTCGAAACGCGCACATTGCGCCGGTGACGTAATCCACCTCGGCCGGCCGCTCGTACTCGCCGAGACGGCGGCAACCACGACCCCGGTGCTCGGTGAGGCCGTTCGCCCGGACGACGGCACCGGCGTGCTCGATCGCACTGCCGCTCGAGTCGTACAGCAACCCGCCCACTACCGCGACCGACGGCTCAGCGGTCAACACCGCCACCAGAGGACCGAGCCAGCCGGGTTCGACGAAACAGTCCGGGTTGACCAAGGCATAGACGTCGACCGGGGGCTCTCCTACACGAGTCTCGCGCCAGTCGATCGCCGCATTGACTGCACCGGCAAACCCGCGGTTGGACCCGAGAAACAACATCTGCAAGCGGCCGTCGCAGGAATCGGCCAGACCTCTGGCAGCCCCGTCCCGGCTGCCGTTGTCCACCACGATCACTTCGAGCGGCCGGAACCGGCTTGCCAGCACGGCCTGCACCGCTCGCTCGAGCACGGGCCCGGGCTCGTAAGACACGATGACGGCGGCCGCTCGCAGGCACGTCACGAGGCCACCTCCCGCAGGTACGCGTCGACGACGTCGGCCGCACTTCCAATCCGCAGTTGGCGGCCGTCGCGCAGGAGAAGAGCACGATCCGCCCGCTCCCGCACCAGAGGCAAATCGTGGCTCACGAGGACGATCGCCGTTCCACCGGCCCGAAGCTGAGCAATTCTGGCGAAGCAGCGCCCGCGAAACTCCTCGTCCCCCACGGCGAGCGCCTCGTCGACGAGCAGTACGTCCGGCGCAGCCTCGGTAGCAACCGCAAAGCCAAGGCGCGCGACCATGCCTGAGGAATAGTTGCGCAGCGGCGAATCGAGTGCGTCGCCGAGATCGGCAAACGCCCGAATCGCCGGCACCCGGCGGCGAACCTCACGCAACGACAACCCAAGAATCGTACCGAAGAGTTCGATGTTTTCGTTGCCGGTCAGCTCCGGATCGAATCCGGCGCCGAGATCGATCAGGGGAGCGACGCGTCCGCGCACCTCGACCCCGCCGCCGGCGGGCGGAATGATACCGGCCAGCACCCTCAGCAACGTCGTCTTGCCGGCCCCGTTGGGGCCGAGAACCGCGAGCAACTCCCCGCGCCCGAGGGAGAAGGAGACGTTTCGCAGCACGTCGATCCAGTCCGCAGCGAGGAATGCGCGTTGCAGCCGGCGAACGACGTACTCACGCAGCGAGCGAATCCGATCGCGTTCCTGCCGGAGGCGGACGTGGAGGTCGCGAACGACGACGACTTGTTCACGCAGCTCCGTCACCAATACAAGTAAAACCGCTTCTGGCAGCGGTCGAATACGGCCCAACCGAGCCCGAGGCAGGTTACGGCGACACAAACCGCCATGGCCAGCTCGCTCAAACGGACCTCGGCTCCGGGGTACAGCGCGCCTCGCATGACGGCGAGCAGCCAGTGCATCGGGTTGGCCCACAACATGAAGCGCAGGTCCCCTGGAATCACGCCGGCCGGATACACGATCGGCGTGGCGTAAAACCACATCAGCAGCAGCGCTTCGAAAAAGTAGCGGACGTCCCTGAAGAACAAATTGCAGGCCGCGAGCGCAAGTGCCAGTCCCGTTGCAAACGCCGTCAGACAGAGCAGTCCGGCACCAAGCAGCAGTGGATGCCAGCCGGGCCAGGCACCGACGACGGCCATCACGACCGGAAGAACGAGAATCGAAAGCAGAAAGTGCACCAGGTTGGCCGCGACCACCGAAAGAGGAAAGACGGCGGGTGGAACGTACACCCGGCGCAATACGTTCGCCCCCCCGATCAACGAATCCATCGCCTGCAGGGAGCTCAGCGAGATGAACCCCCACGCCAGCACGCCGACGATCACGTAGACCGGATACGAGGAGACTGCGGGAAAGACGCGGGCAAACACCGCGGTCAGAATCAGCATCGACAGCAGCGGATACAGCAGGCTCCAGCCGAAGCCGAGCACCGACCGCCTGTAACGTACCTTCAGAGCACGCGCCGTCAGAATACGCAGGCAATCGCGGTACTGCAGAACCTCGCCCACCGAAATCGCCGCAGCAGCATTCACGATGCCGGCCGCCACAGGGCCCGCAACGATCCATTCGAAAGCACGGGCCGGGAGCGGCAAGCAGCTTTACCGAGTAGTACCGCCGAAACGCACAGCCGGTAGAGCAGCTCCCCGATTGCACCGTAGCGCCGGCGGACGAAGCGCCGCTGGCCGACATAGAGCTGCTCGATGGGCCAGGCGGTGGCGGGCGGCAGCGACGCCCCGCCTCGGTGCACGGCCTCGGCCTCGGCAACCACCGCAGTCCGGTACCCGCGCCGGGTGAGTCGCCAACCAAGGTCCTCGTCTTCCTCGTAGAAGAAAAATCCTTCGTCGAAGCCACCGAGGGCCCAGAACGCCCGGCGCCGCACCATCAGCACTGCCCCCAAAAGCCATAGCGCCCCGTGTCCCTCGGGCCGCGCCGCCGACCGCACGAACCGCCGATGCCGCAAACCGAGAAGGGCCAGAGCATGATTGAAAGGCCCCAAAAAACGCAGGGCCGGGCTGCGACGCACGCCGGCGCGATCGATGAGTATCGGAGCCACGGCCGCAAGCGAGGGATCGAGCTCCATGCGGGCGATCATGGCACGAATGGCGCCAGGCCGCAGGGTCGCATCACTGTTGAGAAATAGCAGGTAATCGCCCCGGGCCAGTCGAGCCCCCTGGTTCGCCGCCGCCGCATAGCCGCGGTTCCACCCGTTGCGAACCAGACGCGCCCCGAACCGCTCAGCGATCCTTGCAGGATCTTCGCGTGACCCGTTGTCGACGACGATCGTCTCGCAGGTCGTTCCCACCCCTCCGACACGAACCGACGAAAGCGCTGCCGCAAGCATGCGGGGGGTGTTCCAGTGGACTACCACGACCGACACGCGCGGCGCCGCCCGGTGCGTCTCGTGGCCGCTCACGGCCGACTCTCCACCGGTGCCCGCCGCTCCAGCGTCCCGCGGGCGAAGCCGAGCGTCCACAGTCCAAGGGCCGCCACCAGCGGCGCCCACAGCAGCGTCATCCGCCGTATGTCCGCAGGCCGGCGCCGCATCACCCAAAGCAACGAACGAACCAGCCGCGCGGTGCCCAGGCACGGGGCGAACCACGGCCGACTGGCGAACCACTCTCCTTTCATTCCCGTCAGGCGCCGCGCGGCCGCCGACGTCTTGCCGAGTCGCCACTGGTGGCGCAGAAGCGTCCTCCAACCCGGAGGATGGCGGTGCCGCGCCAAGACGGACGCCGACAGCGCCACCCGCCCCCCACGGCGCGCAATACGGTGGCAAAACACCAAGTCCTCGCCGGGCCACATGTCGGGAAAGCCGCCGGCTCGATCGAACACCTCGGCCCGGCACAGTAGTACCGCCGACGGAGTCATCCACGAGAGCGGCCGCCGTACCGGCAGTTCGTAATCCTTGAACTCGAGCAAATGCCGCACCCACGACACGGCATCGACGCCGTCGGAAGCCAGGCGGGCCGCCACGGCGTCGACTCCTGAGATCTCGAGCTCCGCGATCAATCGGGCCGGAGCATCGCAGTCGAGGCGGCAGTCCGCGTCGACGAACAGCAGCAGATCCACAGCACCGGCCACGCGGCGCCCGATATTGCGGGCACGCCCACCCGACAGACGAGCGGGCGACTCGATGACTTCGACCCCCTCCACCGCGCGCGCCGCCGCTGCGCTGGCCCGGTCCGAACAGACAGCGATGATTCGACGCACGGCGCCGCCGGATGCGCGGCGCAGGTCGAGGAGCGTGCGTCCGATGGTGGCCGCGCTACCATATGCAGGCACGATCGCCGTGCAGCCGTTCACTATTCGTCCTGAGTAACGCGAAGAACCTCGGCGACCGTCGTCACACCCGCGCTCACCTTGCGCCAGCCGTCGTCGCGCAAGGTTCGCATCCCCCGCTCGATCGCCGTCGCCTTGATCTGATCCGCCGGCGTGCGGGCTAGAATCAGCTTGCGGATCTGATCGTCGACCTGAAGAAGCTCGTATATACCCGTCCGGCCGCGAAAACCGGTCCCTGCGCACTCGCGGCATCCGACCTCCCGGAACACCGTCGGCTCATCCCCGTTCGCGCCCGCGCGCAGCTCCCGCAACAAATCGGGACCGGCCTCGACCGGTTCGCGGCAGTGCGGGCATAGCTGGCGCACGAGTCGCTGCGCGAGCACACCGAGCAGCGACGAGGCAAGCAAATAGTCCTCGACGCCCATGTCGAGCAGCCGGGACACGGCTCCGGCCGCATCGTTCGTGTGCAGGGTCGAAAACACCAAATGTCCCGTAAGCGCCGCCTGGATTGCGATTTCGGCGGTCTCGGCGTCCCGGATCTCGCCGACCATGATGACGTCGGGGTCTTGCCGGACGATCGAACGTAGGCCGCTGGCGAACGTGAGTCCGATCTGGGAACGGACGTGAATCTGGTTGACGCCCCGGAGCTGATACTCGACCGGATCCTCGATCGTGATGATCTTCTTGTCCGGAGAATTGATCTTGTCGAGGGCGCCGTAAAGCGTCGTCGTTTTTCCGGAGCCCGTCGGCCCGGTTACCAGCAGAAGGCCGTGCGGCTGCGAGATCAGATGCGTGAACGTCTCGAGCGTGTCGTCCGGCATCCCCAGACGCGTCAGATCGACGACGATACTCGATCGATCGAGAATTCGCAGAACGACGCTCTCGCCGTACAACGTCGGCAGGCTCGACACGCGCAGGTCGATCTCGCGGCCGACGAGTCGGATCTTGATCCGCCCGTCCTGCGGTAGGCGCCGCTCCGCAATATTGAGTTTCGCCATCAGCTTGATGCGCGAAATCACCGCAGCCGTCAGGCTGCGTGGCGGAGCATCGACGTCGTGCAACACCCCGTCGATGCGGTAACGCACGCGAAGCTCGTTTTCGAACGGCTCCACATGAATGTCCGATGCACGTTGTTCGACCGCCCGAGACAGGATCTGATTGACGAGTCGGATCACCGGCGCCTCGCTCGCCAAGTCGCGCAGGTGCTCGACGTCCTCCTCGTCCTCTTTGAGCACCTCGATTCCTTCGGGACCCGTCTCGGGTTCTTCTACGCCGCCGAACAACCGCTCGAAGCGTTCGGCGAGATCGCGCGCTCGCACGAGTACCGGCTCGACCCGCTTACCGGTCACCAGCTCGACGTTCTCGATCACGGCGCCGTCGCCCGGATCGGCCATGGCTAGAACGATCCGGTCGTCCTCCGCCCGAAGCGGAAGAATCCGAGCCGCTCGCATGTATTCCACGGACAGATCCTCGAGAACCGGCGGCGAGTCGGGAATCGCGTCGGCCTCGACCAGCTCCACGCCGTGAAAGTCCGCCAGCACCGGCAGCATGTCGTCTTCCGACAGGAAGCCGAGTTCGATCAGCATGCGGTCGATGCGTTCCCCTTTTTCGACCGCCAAGCGCCGAACCTTCCGCAGATCTTCGGCCGAGATCTTACCGGAAGCTAGGAGCGCGGCGTCGAACCGAGCGGGTGTGGACGTCGCCGCCGGTGTGTTTGCAGTTTCCTGTGGACGTTCCGTTACCATTCCTATCCCACTTGGCAGCGTGCCAAATCCGCCTCGATCCGCGAACGCAGGCGCCCGAGCCCGCGGCCGATGAATACGGCCTCGACACCCCGCGCGCCCTCGTTCAATTTTACCCACTTCAGCTCGTAACGCCCACAGGTAAAGTTGAATAGGCAGAGCCACGGATTGGCGGGCAAACGGATCAGGCCTTTGGCCCGAAAGACCGCGTTCGGCAGGCCTTCAAGAAAGCGCTCGAAGCGCTCGCGATCGACTGCGGCATCACTGCGGTAGCAAAACACCTCGAACCCGTCCCGATCGAGATGATCGGCCGCGCCGCCGCTCGCCGGCGCCCCGTTCCTGCTCCGGGCGACACCCGTGGCGAACAGCAGTTCGGCTGGAACCCTGCCGTGGCTGCACGAAAACACGCGCGCACGCCCGTTGACCCGCCGCAGCCTGCGCTCGACGCGCGGCAGCGAGGACTCCGGCACCAAGTCGGTCTTGTTGATGACGAGGAAGTCGGCCGTCGCCACCTGTCGTCGCGCGACCCCACTCAGCCGAAAAGCACGCGCGACATGCGCGGCGTCGGCAACGGTGATCACGGCGTCCACCCCCAAGCCGGCTTGCCGGACCCGCTCGAGCATCGGCCGTGGATCGGCCAGGCCGGTCGACTCGATGACCATGAGCGTCGGATCCGCAGCCTCGATCAACTGCGACACCGCCAGATCGAAACGGTACTCTCCGATCGAACAGCAGATGCATCCGCTCGACAGCTCGATCACTCGTTCCACGTAGTCGAGACCGGTTACGACTCGGCCGTCGATGCCAATCTCCCCGATCTCGTTGACGATGACGACCACCCGCTCGCCGGCGAGCGCGCCGCCGAGCGCATGGCGCAGCAGGGTCGTCTTCCCACTGCCGAGAAATCCCGTGACGATGTCCGCGGCAACCGGCTTCACTTCAGTAGTTCCGACGCGCAGAGCGGGCGATCGATTCACCCGAACGGGCGGACACCGACACGTCTGTTTCAGACACGGCTTCGCCAGTAGTCCAGGACATCGGCAAGCGTCTTCTCCAGCGGAATCTGCGGCCGCCAGCCAGTGTCGCGCTCGAGCAGTCGGTAGGACCCGACCAACCGGTCCGGTTCTCCCTTCCGCAGCCTTTCGCGGGCGACGCGCACTTCGATTTCGGTCCGGCTCATCTCCAGCAGAGTATCGAGCACCGACCGGATCGATACCGCGCGTCCCGAGCACACGTTGTAGGTGGCTCCGACACGCCCAGCCACCAGCGCAAGGAGGTAGCCGCGCACGACGTCCCGGACATCCGAGAAATCGCGCTCTGCACGCAGATCTCCGACTTCGATGACGGCCGGCCGCCGGCCGCTCTCGCAGAGCGCGATCTGACGAGCGAAATCGCTGCACACGTAGTCCGGCGCCTGACCGGGCCCCGTGTGATTGAACGGACGCACGACGACGATCTCCTGCTCTCTGCTACGTTCGGCACACAACCTTTCGGCCGCCGCTTTCGAACGAGCGTAGGCTCCCCGCGGTCGCAACTGGCTTTGTTCGTCGGCCGGGCCGTCGGCCCTCGCCCGCGCGCCGTAGACCATCGCGCTGCTGACGTACAGTGTTCGGGCACCGACCTCAGCCGCGGCGTCGAGCACGTTCTCGGTTCCGCCGCAGTTGACCCGCTCGACCAGCGCCGCCTGAGCGTCGGCCGCCGCAGGCAGAGCAAAGGCCGCCAAATGGTAGACCCAGCGGGGCTTCAGTTCGCGGAACGAACCGAGCACGGCTTGCCGGTCGAGCACATCGACCCGGTAGTCGGCGTCGCCGGTACGGGCGAGGGTGGCGACGGCATATCCGGCCTCGCGCAACGCCCGGCACAAGTAGGGGCCGGCGAAGCCGGTCGCGCCCGTGACCAGAGCCAAATCGCCGGCGGGCATCAGCGATCGCTGCGCCCGTAGCGGTCCTCGAGCCGAACCACGTCGTCGAGTTCGGGCGTCGAGGTCTCGAGTAAGTCCACCGGCGCCGCGGCCTCGAACCGGTGGCGGAGGCCCGGGGCAATGTGGAACACCTCCCCCTCGCCCAGCCGGAGGGTCTGTGGGGCCTCGCCGCCGGCCGCGTAGTGCAGGATCAACTCACCCCGCAAGACATAAATCGTCTCTTCTTTCTTGCGGTGATACTGGTAACTGAGAGCTTGGCCTGCCTCGATGTGGAGAATCTTCCCGACGTAGCGGTCCGTGTGCGCCCAGATCAACTCGTAGCCCCAAGGCTTGTCCACACGTTTCACCACCCGCCTCCCACCGCCCGATGATCCGTCCATTGCGTTTCTCCTGTCCAGTCCTGCCCGCGGCGATCACCAACCGTAGCGCCTGTACCCTCGGTCCACGCCGTAGAGGGCCGCGAGTCTACGCGACGTCTTGAACAACGGTGAGCTGCCTAGGCTACCCAATCCGGCCAGTTCGACCTCGACCCGCAACTGTAACTCATCCGGATTGACGCGATTGAGAACACCGACGTCGATCGCCCAACATCCGCATCCGGAACGGTAACGGATTCCACCGCCGCTTTCGACGAAGGTACTGCCTACGAAATCGAAGCGGCCGTTCAATCCGACACTGAAGTGCTCGCTCAGCGCCAAGATCGCCCGCCCTTCAGCGGTCTCGAGCACCTCGCCGCGGACGAATCGATACACTGCCTGGACCCGTGATCCCGGCACCTTGGTCCAGGGAAGCCGAATGCCTTCGAGCGACAGCGCACTGGCCGCACCCATCAGCCGGCCGTCGCCGACGTTGTACGACGCCAGACCGCGCAGGGCCAGCCCCCACCGAGAGCGCAACGAAAGAGTAAAGTCGATGTCGGAGAAATGATCGTCGAGTACTTGCTCGTCGAAGTTGTAGCTCTGTTCGGCCGAGAGACGCAGCGTCTCGAAGGCAGCGCCTCGATCATCGTCGAGCAGGAACCGCGATGCGAGCCCGTACGTGGCGACCGAACGGCCGTCGATGCGATCGACCTCGTCATAAAGCGGCAGATCGGCGGTCGAGTTCGTGGTAGCACGCAGCCGCGCAAACGGCTCGATCGTGTGCTCCCACGCCTGCCCTGAATCCGACCGCTCGCCGAGCAGCACCGGCAACAAGAATGCCGGCACCTGGAACCGCCGGGACAGCACCGTCTTCACTTCGACGCCCCCCTCGGCCAGGGCCCTCGCGGCACGCGGGGAGAGCTGGCCGAGCGCCTGACCCGTGTCGTCGACGACCGTCTGGTCGTTCATCCGGTAGGCCGTCAAACGGCCGCGCGCCCAGGCGTTGGCACGGATCGGAGAGTACGACGTCAATGCACGCTCGACCTGCGTAACGACGTCGACACGCTGCCCATCGTATCCGCGCGGCCGGTAAAAGGAGCTCAGCGTGGCATCGACGGCATAGCCGACTCCCGCACCGAGATCGCCGTCTCGTTGCAGCCACAGCTCGAGGGGGCGCTGTACCGTGAGCCGGTCGGCCCCAAAGAAGTCCTGGTACACGCGCGTGCGTGCGCCCAACGTAGTGAAGCCGTGGTGGCTGAGCACGCCAAGACGCGAATCCGTGTAGCGAAGCGAACGCCGGGCCGAGCGGCGCTGCAAGCGGCTCGCCACGGATTCCGCTTCGCGCAACAGGAGGTCGTCGCTCACGAGCAGAGTATCGAGGTAGAGAAGCGAATCCTCACCGAGTCCCTGGCGATGCGAAACCTCGAGCATCGCCCGGTTCTCGGGAATCGTTCTCCCGGCAAACTGCGGCGAGACGATCTGCGTCCGCGCGTTGCCGCGAATGTGCTCGTTGTACGCGGCGACCTCGATCCTGCCGTCGACGTCGCGCCGCGGCCGGTACCGCAGCTCCACCTGTCCGCCGACACGTGCCGCGGTCTCGAGATCCGCGGTGAACGTCGCGTCCTTGTGCTTGTCGATCGCCCAGAAGAAAGGCTGCGAATAGATGAACCCGCGTTCGTTCGAAAGGCCCACCCGAGGCATCAGCAACCCACTCTGCCGGCGGACCCCGGCGGGAAAGCGCATGTACGGGATGTACAGCAACGGAACGCCGCGGACGCGGAACGTACCGTCTCGAACCGTGCCGGTTCCGTCGACTTTGAACTTGACCCGCCGGCCTGCCAGTTCCCAGTCCGGCGGATGTCCGGGCATCTCCCGGCACGTCGTGAAGTAGCCGCGCTCGAGCGCATAGCGGCTCCCGCGGCGCTTTTCGACGGTCTTGCCGCCGAACCGAGCATCCGACGTCTTCGACGTCAGCGACACGTTGCGCAGGATGCCCGTCTCGTCGTCCACGTCGAGGTCACAGGAAGCAGCACGCAGCGTCAGGCGGGGCGTTTCCAGAACGATCCCACCCTCGGCGCGCAGCTTGCCGGATTCACGCTCGAATCGCAGCGCGCCGGCCCGCAACGTCTTGTCCGCCCAGCGCGCAACGACGCCGCCCGAAGCCTGCACGACCTGTCCTTCGGCCTCGTAGGAGATCGAACCGGCCTCGACGTCGATCGTCTCGCCGGCGCGTACCGCGGCGGCCCCGAGGACGATCACGCACAGCGCTGCGGCAACGACCGCCGGAGACGGTCGCCGGTCACCCCCCCGCAACACCGCGGCCCCCATGCCCGCACAAGCGCGGGTAAAGCTCTCCCACGAGAAAGATGGAGCCCGTCACTACCACCGTTCCATCCCTTCCGGCCGCCGCAATCGCCGCGTCGAGCCCTTCGCCGGCGGAAAGCGCCACCGTCGTCATGCGGAGTCCCGCCGCGACCTCGAGCGCTTGGCGTGGATCAAGACTGCGCCCGACCGCCACCGGCGCCAATACGACATGATCGCAGATCGGCACCAGGGTACACAACATTTCGCGCCAGTCTTTGTCCGCCATGACACCGAACAACAGCACGACCTTCCCCGAGGCGAGCAGAGGAGACAACGCCTCCCGCAGGCATGCGGCCGCCTGCGGGTTGTGCGCCGCATCGGCGATCACGCGCGGCTGCCCTTCGAAGACTTCGAGCCGGCCGGGCCAGCGCGTGTTGGCCAGCGCCCGATCGCGAACCTCGGCCGCCACGGGAAACCGATCGGCGAGCGCCCCGACGACGGCCGTCGCCACCCCGGCATTGCGACGCTGGTGGGCGCCTCGTAGCCCCGGCCCCGCGCCCCCCGGCCGAACGGCCTCGGAGGGACCGAAGTCCCGGCCGTAGTGAAGCCAAACGGCACCGGTCCTGCGGACCCGCTCCCGTACCACCGCAAGCGCCTCGACAGGAAGAGGCCCGCTGACCAGCGTCCCTTTTTCGCGCACAACCGCGACTTTTTCCGCCGCGATCCCCTCGATGCGATCGCCCAAATAGGCTTCGTGGTCTCTACCGACCGAGGTAAGGACGGTGGCGACCGATTGCACCACGTTCGTCGCATCGAGCCGCCCTCCTAGTCCGGCCTCGACGACGGCGAGATCGACTCGTGCGTCGCGGAACTCGAGCAACGCTGTCAGCGTGGCAATCTCGAAAAACGTCAGCGACACATTCGCCGCATCGGCGGCGCGGCGGATCTCCTCCACGTGCCGTACCACCGCGTCGCGCTCGATCCGCCGTCCTCCGACGACGATCCGTTCGCGAAACGACACCAGATGGGGCGACGTGTAGAGACCGACGCGGTACCCCGCGGTGTGATACACCGAGTGCAGCATGGCCGCCGTCGAGCCCTTTCCGTTGGTACCCACCAGGTGCACCGCGGGGAACTCCAGCTGGGGGTTGCCGAGTCGATCGAGTACGCCGTAGAGGCGCTCGAGTCGGAAATCCATTCCCGCGCGCGCCTCGAGGGCATACAGCCACTCGATCGTCCGCTGGTAGCTCACCGAGCCCCCCGCTCACTCCGAGCGACCGCCGCGCGCAGGTCTTCTACGAACCGGCGGCATGCAGCGGCGGCACGCGCGCGGCCGGCCTCGTGGACGGTGCGCACGAGGGCGGAACCGACGATCACGAGATCCGCATAGCGCGCCACCGAAGCAGCCTGCTCGCCGGTGGAGATGCCGAACCCGACTCCTACCGGGAGCCCCGTCATGCGGCGGACCTGCTCGACTTGCGCCTCGATACCGCTCGGCGCCGCGGTACGCGCACCGGTCACGCCGGTGACCGAGACAAAGTAGACGAAGCCGCTCGCCACGCGTGCGACGGCCTTCATCCGTGCCTCGTCGCTGGTCGGTGCCAACAGGAAGATCCGGTCGATTCCCACGCTGCGGCAGGCGGCCACGGTGGCAGCCGCTTCCTCGGGCGGCAGGTCGACCACGAGCAGGCCATCGACCCCGGCGGCAGCTGCGTCGCGCGCCAGCGCCTGCTCGCCGTAACGGAAAAACGGATTGGCGTACCCGAACAGGATGACGGGAACGTCGCTGCGCTCCCGCAACCAGGAAACCGTCTCGAGGACCCTCGGCAGAGAGGCCCCAGCGGCCAGTGCCCGCTGACTCGCGGCCTGAATGACCGGCCCGTCCGCGATCGGATCCGAAAACGGCACCCCGAGCTCGATCAGATCCGCACCGCCCTCGGCCGCGGCCAAGATCGCCTCGCGGCTCGTCTCGAGGTCCGGATCACCGACGGTGAGAAACGGCACCAGCGCCGCTCTCCCCTCGGCCGCCGTCCGGCCAAGCACCCGCTTGATCCGCCCCCGCGCCACCTCAGTCACCCCCCTCGAGGTACTCAGCAACGGCCGGCATGTCCTTGTCCCCTCGGCCCGAGAGATTTACGACCACCACCTTATCGCGCGCCATCTCGGCCGCCGCCCGCACGGCGTAAGCAACCGCGTGGGCGCTTTCGAGAGCTGGGATCACCCCCTCGAGTCGAGACAATCGTCCGAGCGCGTCGACCGCCTCCTGATCGGTAACGGCCACGTAGCGGGCCCGCCCCTGCTCGTGCAGCCAAGCGTGTTCGGGGCCGACGCCCGGGTAATCGAGCCCCGGAGCGATCGAATGCGCCTCGCGAATCTGTCCGAGTTCGTCTTGCAGTAAAAACGTCTTCTTCCCGTGCAGGATCCCGACTTCTCCGCGACAGATCGACGCCGAGTGGGCCCCCGCGTCGAGGCCGCGGCCGGCAGCCTCGACTCCGACGAGCGCCACCTCGGGATCATCGATGAACGGGTAGAACAGGCCCATCGCGTTCGAGCCGCCGCCGACGCACGCAACGAGCAGGTCCGGCAAGCGTCCTTCGGCCTTGAGGATTTGCCGCCGCACCTCACGTCCGATTACGGATTGAAAGTCGCGGACGATCATCGGATATGGGTGGGGCCCCATCGTCGAGCCGACGAGGTAGTACGTCGTGGCAACGTTGGTGACCCAGTCCCGCATCGCCTCGTTGATCGCGTCCTTGAGAGTGCGGCTGCCGCTGTCGACTGCGCACACCGAAGCACCGAGCAACTTCATGCGGAAGACGTTGAGCGCCTGCCGCCGGACGTCCTCGGTCCCCATGAAGATCTCGCACTGAAAGCCGAAGAGAGCGGCCATCGTCGCCGTCGCCACGCCGTGCTGCCCGGCACCGGTCTCGGCGATGATCCGCTGTTTCCCCATTCGCTTGGCCAACAGCCCTTGCCCGAGCGTGTTGTTGATCTTGTGGGCACCCGTATGGCACAGGTCCTCACGCTTGAGGTAGATCCGCGCGCCGCCGACTTCCTCGGTCAGACGCGCGGCAAAATACAGAGGCGTCTCGCGCCCGGTGTACTCGCGGTGTAAGCGCGCAAGCTCCCTTTGAAACTCGCGGTCCTTACGCCACCGCGCGTATGCGCTCTCGAGTTCGAGCAAGGCCGGCATCAGGGTTTCGGGAACGTAGCGCCCTCCAAAACCACCGAAGCGGCCCTTTCTATCCGGCAGTCTTCGCACGTTCGATGAACTCCCGTATCCGCGAGGCATCTTTCAGGCCGGGCTCGCGCTCGACGCCACCGGCCGTGTCGACCCCCCACGGCCGGTAGCGGCGGATTACATCCGCCACGTTCTCCGGGGTCAGCCCCCCGGCAACGATCACCTCGGACAAGTCGACGCCAGCCACCAACCGCTCGTCGAAACGCTTACCGCTCCCGCCTCCGGTCCCGTGATCGAGCAGGACTCGGTAACCGCGCGCCTCAGCAATCGCCGCGCACACGCTGTTCCGGTCGCGTACCGGCACCGCACGGATCACGGGCAGGTCCCAGCCGGCAAGCTCCTCGACCGGCTCCTCGCCGTGAAACTGGATTCCGCCGATGCCGGTCCGACCGATCGTTCGTTCGATGTGGTGTCGGGACGCCCGTACGAAGACGCCGAACACCTGGCAGCCCGCCGGAAGCCCGGCGACGATCCTCGCTGCTTCATCGGGCGGGCAATAGCGCCTGCTCGAGGGTGCAAAGTTGAGTCCGATCGCATCGGCACCGCTTTCCAGCGCAACCAGCGCGTCTTCGAGCCTGGTGATGCCGCAGATCTTTACCCACACTTTCACGCCTCGCGAAAAGATGCGAGCGCCGCCCCCGGATCCGGAGCGCTCATGAAGGACTCCCCGACGAGAAAGGCGTCCACGCCCAATCGCTCGAGTTCGCGCAGCTCCGGCCCCGGCCGCAGCCCGCTTTCCGAGATCGTCAGGCATTCGGGCGGCACCGCCGGAGCGAGCCGGCGGGTCGTCTCCAGCGAGGTCGTGAAGGTCTTCAGATCCCGGTTGTTGATCCCCACCATCGTCGCCCCGGCATCGAGCGCCGCGTCGAGTTCCGCACGGGTGTGGATTTCAACGAGGGCATCGAGCCCTTCATCCCCGGCGCAAGCCAGAAGATCCGCAAGCGCACCAGGGTCGAGCGCCGCGACGATGAGCAACACCGCATCCGCTCCCCAAGCCCGCGCCTCGACGATCTGGTAGTCATCGATGATGAAGTCCTTTCGCAGCAACGGCAGCGACACGGCCGCACGGACGGTGCGCAGGTGCTCGAGCGTTCCGCCGAAAAACTTCTCGTCCGTCAGAACCGACAGGCACGCCGCACCGGCGCCCTCATACGCGCGACCGTGGGCTGGAGGATCGAACTGCTGCCGGATCACACCGCGCGACGGCGACATGCGCTTGATCTCTGCAATCACACGCCGGCCGCCCGCCTCACGCAGACGCCGTGCGAAACCGCGGCGCGGCTGGGAAAAGCCGTCCATCGAGCGCAGGTCGGACCGGCTCGACCGCTGTTTCGCACGCTCCACCTCCGCCCTCTTAGCTTGAATAATCTCTTCTAAAATCAAGCGCTTACCGTAGAGAATCGAATGTAATCCCGCAAGAGCCGTTCCGCCTCCCCCGACCTCAGGACCTCCCGCGCCCGCTCGACGCCCTCGCCGATCGAGCGAGTCACTTCGGCGACGTAGAGCGCCGCCCCGGCGTTGGCAGCAACGACGTCGGAAAGCGGTCCGGGCTCCCCGCCGAGAATCGCAAACAGGCGGGAGGCGTTCTCCTCCGCCGTCTCGCCCCCCGCCAAATCTTCCAAACGGCACGGCCCGCAGCCGAGCTGCTCGGGACTGATGCTGTACCGCCGCACGCCTTCCTTCCCGACCTCCACGACCGCGGTCGGCCCGGTGAGCGTGATCTCGTCGCTGCCGTCGGCGCCGTGGACGACCAGCGCGCGCGCACAACCGAGATCTCGGAGCGCCGATGCAACCCGATCCATCCACGCGTCATCGGCCAGACCGAGGAGCTGATGGGAAGCCCCGGCCGGATTACACAGTGGGCCCAGCAGGTTGAACAGCGTCGGCACGCCGACTTCGCGTCTGGGACCAGCCACGAACTTGAAGGCCGGGTGGTGGGCCGGGGCAAAAAGAAATGCGAACCCGAGCTCCTCGATCGCACGGGCAGCACGCTCCGGCCCGATCTCGAGCCGGACCCCCGCCGCTTCGAGCACGTCCGCGGCACCGACCTTCCCGGAGGCCGCACGGTTGCCGTGCTTCGCCACGCGCGCCCCACCCGCCGCCGCCACGAGCGCAGCCGCAGTGGAGACGTTGAACGTACCCAGCCCGTCTCCGCCGGTACCGCAGGTGTCGAGAACCGGTCCCTCCACCTCCACACGCCGGCACCGCGCGCGAACGGCTCGCGCCGCCGCGACCAGCTGCTCGGCGGTCTCCCCCCGCAGCCGCAGTCCCATGAGCAGCGCTCCGACTTGTGCCGGCGTCGCCGCACCGTCCATGATCGCTCCCACGGCCCGTTCGACGTCGGCCGGCGCCAGCGTCTCGCCGCCGGCGATCTTGCGGAGTATTTCCTTCACGTTCCCGACTCCATCGCCGCACCCCGCTCGAGCGCCAGCAAGATTCCCCGCGCCTTGGCCTCGCACTCGGCCTGCTCGCGCTGCGGATCCGAGTCCGCGACGATTCCCGCACCCACTTGCAGATAGGCCGTGCCGCCTTTGACGAGCACGGTTCGAATCGCAATGCAGGTATCGAGGTTGCCCTCGAAGTCGATGTACCCGATGGCTCCGCCGTAAACCCCGCGTCGCGTTTCCTCGAGCTCCTCAATGATCTCCATCGCGCGGATTTTCGGCGCTCCGGTCAGTGTGCCGGCCGGGAACGCCGCGCGAAACGCGTCGAACCGATCCGCATCGGGACGCAGCCGCCCACTCACATGCGAAACAATGTGGTTGACGTGAGAGTACCGCTCGACCGTCATCTGTTCGACCACGCGAACGCTGCCGATTTCCGCAACGCGGCCAACGTCGTTGCGACCGAGATCGAGGAGCATGATGTGCTCGGCTCGTTCTTTGGGATCCGCGAGCATCCGCTCGACGAGCATGCGATCCTCCTCCTCATCGACCCCGCGGCGGATCGTGCCTGCAATCGGACGCACCGACACTTCGCGCCCCGACACTTTGACCATCATTTCCGGCGACGCACCAACGACGACCTCGTCGCCGAGGTCGAGGTAGAACATGTACGGTGACGGGTTGATCGTCCGCAGCGCGCGATAGATCGAAAACGGGTGCGAAGCCAGAGGCTGGGCGTAACGCTGTGAAAGTACGACCTGGATCACGTCGCCGGCACGGATGTACTCGCGCGCGCGCTCGACCGCGGCCCCGTACCGTTCTGGCGTACAGTTCGACAGCGGCTCTTGGAACGGGTGCGCCGATCCGGCCGGAGGCGTGACCAGGCGGTGCTCGAGCTCGTCGACGATCCGGTCGACGGACTCCACCGCCCGGCGGTAGGCCGCCTCGACGCTCGCGGATTCGTCGATGCGGCTCAGGCCAACGACCTTCATCGTATGGGCGACGTTATCGAACAGCACGAAATGATCGGCGACGACCCCGCATACGTCCGCAACACCGAGATCGTCCGTGGTCGCGATCGGAAGCTCCTCGATCGTCCGCACGAGGTCGTAGGACAGATAGCCCACGAACCCGCCGGCAAATCTCGAGAGTCCCGGAACCGTTGCCGCACGAAAGGGCGATAAGACGTCCGCGAGGGCCTCGAGCGGATCGCCTTCGATGACGCGCGATTCCCCGTCTCGAGTACGGACGACGGCTTTCCCTTGCTCGGCTCGAACGACCATCAACGGATCGGTTCCGAGCACGCTGTAGCGACCCCAGCGGTCGCCTCCCTCGACGCTCTCGAGCAGGAAACCGAGCCCCCCACGATGAAGTTTGAGGAACGCCGATACCGGCGTGTCGAGGTCGGCAGCCACTTCACGGTAGACCGGCACGGTGTTGGCTTGGCGCGCGAGACGCTCGAACGTCGCGTAATCGGGAGTGACGTCGTTCATGGTTCGGTCCGGTAGGCGCTCACGTACGCTTGCGTCAAGCCCAGTTCACGGCGGCAGCGGTCGGCCATCCGCTGAGCGGCACGCAGATCGTCGTAGCGGCCGATGCGCACACGATACCACCGGCCGGTCTCCCCCTCGACCGCCGTGACGAAAGCACCGACACCGCGCTTCTTGAGGTTGCGCGCCAGGGCCTCCGCCTCGCGCCCGTCGCGGGTGGCGAGAACTTGTACCGTGTACGGAACCGCAGCGACTCGGCGCGGCTTCTTCTCGTCCGTTCCCACCGCCGGAGACGGTTGCGGAAGCGGCTTCGGACGAACGATGGGGTTCTCGCCCGAAGCAGTCTCCGAAGAAGGCCGGGCGGCAGGACGAGCCTTGGAATTGGTCTTTGCCGGCGGCTGGGCGACCGGCGCCATCGGCGCGGGAACCTTCGCAGTCACGGACAACGGAGCCGCCTCCCCCGCCGGCGGCTGTCCGACCGGCACCCGAGCAACCCCCGCAGGCGCCGGAAGATGGGCCCGGCCGGTCTCCCGGCCGACATAGAAACCAAGCAAGAACACCAAGCCGGACGTGACGACGAAGCTGAGCGCCAGCACGGACAACTCGACCAGGGTAAATTGAAAGTGCCCTTCGCGCCCCCGCCCGGCCATGGTCACATCCGTTCGGGAGCGCTCACCCCGACCAGAGAGAGCGCTCGCCCGATCACCTGCTTGACCGCCTGCACGAGCAACAGCCGCGCCGCAGTCGTATCCCGGTCGTCCGACACGCAACGGTTGCGGGTATAGAAGCGATGGAACTCGCCGGCCAGCCGCTGCGCGTAAAACACCACTCGATGAGGCTCGAACGCTTCGGCGGCCGCCTGGGCGACTTCGGGAAACTCCGCCAGCAGCCGGATCAGCCCGATTTCGTCCTCGTTCGAAAGAACCGAAACTACAGTACTGGACGGCTCGGGCATGACGACGCCCTTCTCAGCAGCCTGACGGAAAATCCCAGCGATCCGCGTGTGGGCGTATTGAACGTAGAACACGGGGTTTTCAGCGCTCTGGCGGCGCGCCAGCTCGAGGTCGAAGTCGAGCTGGGCGTCCGACTTGCGCATCAAGAAGAAGAATCGCGCAAGATCCGCCCCCACCTCGTCGAGAACCTCGCGCAGCGAGACGAACTCCCCCGTCCGCTTTCCCATGCGCACCGGAACGCCGTCGCGGGTCAAGTTGACCATCTGCACCAAAACGACATGCAGGCGTTCTGGATCGTCACCAAGGGCTTCGAGCGCCGAACGCACGCGCTGGACGTATCCGTGGTGATCGGCACCCCAGACGTCGATCAGCACATCGAACCCACGCTGATACTTCGCATGGTGGTATCCGATATCGGCCGCGAAGTACGTCAGTTCACCGTCACTCTTGACGACCGTTCGGTCCTTGTCGTCCCCGAAGGCCGTGGCGCGAAACCACAGCGCGCCGTCCTGCTCATAGAGATGCCCGCCCTGGCGCAGCCGCTCGACGGCCTGCTCCACCGTCCCATCCTCCCGCAGACCGCGCTCACTCGTGAACCGATCGAACTCGATTCCGAAGTCGGCCAAATCGGCCCGAATGCGGTCCAGTAGGCGCTCGCCCGCATAGCGCCCCATGGCTTCCACCGCCACGTCTTCGGGCTCATCGACCCAGCGCCGACCGTCGCGCTCGAGCAGCTCGCGCGCGATCTCGCCGACGTACTCACCCGGATAGCCGTCCTCGGGGAACGCGACCGTATAGCCGGCGAGCTCGAGATAGCGGGCGCGGACGCTGCGTCCGAGAACCGCCATTTGCCGACCCGCGTCGTTGACGTAGTACTCGCGCTCGACGGAATAACCGCAGGCTTCCAGCAGCCTCGCCAAGGCGTCTCCCGTGGCTGCGCCCCGTCCGTGGCCGATGTGCAGCGGACCAGTCGGGTTGGCCGAAACGAATTCGACTTGGACACGGCGGCCGTGACCGATCGGCGCCGGGCCGTACGCGTCGCCGGCGGCGACGATGTCGAGTAGCTTCCGCCGCCAAGCGTCATCGCTGAAGACGAAATTGATGAACCCCGGCCCGGCGACTTCGGTCGAGGAGATCACCCCGTCGCGATCCTCGATGCACGACAGCAGCGTCTCGGCGATCTCCCGCGGTGGACGCCTGGCCGCCCGAGCCAGAGTCAGCGCAACGTTGGTTGCAAGGTCACCGTGCTCCCGGTCCTTGGGGACTTCGACATGCGGGTCGGGGATCTCCTCGATCGCGAGGGTGCCGCTGGCGCGGGCCCGCTCCAGGGCAGAGCGAATCAAGTCCTTGAGCAGCGGCTTCATAAGCGTTCATCGTACCCCGCCGCCGCCCCGGCTTCCACGCTCGAGGATTGAAACGAATCCGAGTAGGTCAGTCGCGACCGGCCTCCGGCGGCGGTCCCTGCTCGGTGAGCTCCACGACCGACAGCGGCGCAGCATCTCCGCGCCGGCGCGCGACTTTGATGATGCGCGTGTAGCCTCCCGGCCGGTTGGCGAATCGCGGAGCGATCTCGTTGAACAAGCGCCGCAACGCCTCGTCCGTTCGAACGATCCGCCGAGCCCTCCTGCGCGCGGCCAGAGTCTGTTTCTTGCCGAGCGTCACGACTCGGTCGGCCCACCGGCGAAGCTCCTTCGCCTTCGCGTCGGTGGTGGTCACCCGGCCGTTCATGATCAACGAGGTGACCATATTGCGAAACATGGCGCGGCGATGCGCGGAGTTACGCCCTAACCTACGTCCGGCCTTGAGGTGTCGCATGGTTTCTTACTTCTCCTGCTCGAGCCTCATGCGATCGAGAGTCTCGCGCGGCGGAAAGTTCGGCAGCTTCATCCCCAACGACAGGCCCATCTCCGACAGGAGCTCCTTGATCTCGAGCAGCGACTTGCGGCCGAAGTTCTTCGTTTTGAGCATCTCGGCCTCGGTGCGCTGCACGAGCTCCCCGATGTACTTGATGTCCGCGTTCTGCAAGCAGTTCGCCGACCGCACCGAGAGATCGAGCTCGTCGACACAGCGGAAGAGATTCTCGTTGAGGGGCTCGCCCTCGGGCTCTTCGAGGGCCTCGTGCGCCTCGATCTCCTCGACGTCGAAGTTGATCAGCACGGACACCTGGTCTTGCAGAATCCGCGCCGCCACCGCGACGGCATCGTCCGGCCGGATGCTGCCATCCGTCCAAACTTCCAGCCCGAGCCGGTCATAGTCCGTGCGCTGGCCGACCCGGGCGCTCGTCACCGTGAAGTTGACCTTCCGGATCGGAGAAAACGAAGCGTCCATCGCAATCGTACCGACCGGGGCTTCCTCGTCCCGGTTCTGATCCGCCGGCACGTAACCGCTCCCGCGCCGGGCGACGAGCTCCATGCTCAGCTTCGCTCCTGGCGAGATCGTGGCGATATGCTGCTCGGGGTTGAGCACCTCGACCTGCGGGTCGAACCGAATGAGGGCCGCCGTGACATCGAGCGGTGTATCCTGCGCCTCGACTTCGAGACGCCCGCGATGTTCTCGCCCCTCGTGGATTTTCAGGCGCACTTCCTTGAGGTTCAGTACGATGTCCGTGACATCCTCGGTCACTCCGTCGATCGTCGAGAACTCGTGCAGGACTCCGTCGATCCGGACGTTCGTGATTGCCGCACCCTTCAGAGACGACAGCAACACCCGCCGGAGCGCATTGCCGATCGTGGTGCCGAATCCGCGCTCGAACGGTTCAAGCTCGAACCGCCCGTAGCGATCGTCGAGCGCGCGAATCTCCAGCTTCGGTCGAATGAGGTCTTTCCAATTGTCCAACATGTCGTTATCGCTCCATGGCCACGACTCGCCCCGGGGGCCGTCGCGCCGCAGTTACTTCGAATACAATTCGACGACCAGCCTTTCGTTGACTGGAATCGTAATATCTTCGCGCTCGGGAATCTTGACGATCCGCCCCCGGAACGCCGCAGCTTCGAGCTCCAGCCACGTGGGCACGCCGCGCCGCTCGGCCAGCTCGATCGCATTCTTGAAGATTTCCTTCGAGCGGCTTTTCTCGCGCACGGAAATCTCGTCGCCTTCCTTCGTCAGATACGACGGAATATCGACCGGCTTGCCGTTGACGAGGAAGTGGCGGTGGCGCACGAGCTGCCGCGCCTCGGCGCGCGAGCGCGCCATTCCGAGCCGAAACACCATATTGTCGAGCCTGCGCTCGAGCAGCTTCAGCAAGGCCTCACCCGTAACCTCGCGCGATCGCTCGGCCATTTCGAAGTAATGCCGGAACTGCTTTTCGAGCAAGCCGTACATCCGTTTGAGGCGCTGCTTTTCGCGCAACTGCACGGCGTATTCCGAAATCTTGCGCCGGCGCCCCTGTCCGTGTTGCCCAGGCGGGTAATTTCGCCGCTCGATCGCGCACTTGTCCGTGAAGCAGCGCTCCCCCTTGAGCATCAGCTTCATCCCCTCACGACGGCAGAGTCTGCATACAGGATCGGTGTAACGTGCCATGTCCCCTGCTCCTCAGACCCGCCGCTTCTTCGGTGGCCGGCAGCCGTTGTGCGGAATCGGCGTCACGTCACGGATCGATGTGATCTGGAATCCCGCCGCGCCGAGCGCCCGTACCGCCGACTCGCGGCCGGCGCCCGGGCCCTTCATGCGCACCGCGACGCTCCGCATGCCCATGTCGATCGCCATGCGGGCCGCACGTTCCGCTGCGACCTGGGCGGCGAACGGGGTCCCTTTGCGCGAGCCTTTGAAGCCGGCCGACCCGGCGCTTGCCCACGCGACCACGTTGCCCTTCGGATCGGTAATCGTAATCGTCGTGTTGTTGAAGGTCGCCCGGATGTGGGCAATGCCCTCGCTTACGGTTCGCTTGCCCTTCCTGCGACGCGCCGCAGCCGATGCGGCCTGCTGTCTCGATTGTTGTCTCGTTGCCATACGATCCTATTTACGCCCTCATTCCTAGCGTTTCGGCGCCATCTTCTTGCCCGCAATCGCCTTTCTCGGCCCCTTGCGGGTACGTGCGTTCGTGTGGGTGCGTTGCCCGCGAACCGGAAGGCCCCGCCGGTGACGCAGGCCGCGGTAGCACCCGAGGTCCATGTATCGTTTGATGTTCGTCGCGATCTCGCGCCGCAGGTCCCCCTCGACCTTGTACCCGCCGTCGATGACCGCACGCAGCGCATTCACTTCGGCATCGGTCAAGTCGTCCGTCTTCCGGCCGCCGTCGACACCGGCCTCGGCCACAATCTTCTTCGCAGAAGAACGCCCGATGCCGAAAATGTACGTAAGTGCAATGTCGATCCGCTTGTTTCTCGGCAAATCGACGCCCGCGATTCGTGCCATGATCCTTCCTCAGCCTTGCCGCTGCTTGTGACGCGGGTTTTTGCAGACGACCCGAATCACGCCCTTACGCTTGATGACTTTGCAGTCCCTGCAAATTCGCTTCACCGATGCTCGTACTTTCATTGCTCAGTTCCTCACGGCGTCGTCAGTATCCGAGGCCCGTTCGTCGTCACGGCGACCGTGTGCTCGAAGTGCGCCGACCTCCGGCCGTCCGCCGTTACCGCCGTCCAACCGTCGTCGAGCACGCGAACGCCCGGCCCGCCGGCGTTGATCATCGGCTCGAGCGCAATGACCATTCCCGGCTTGAGTTCGCGGCCGCGCCCCCGGACGCCGAAGTTCGGAACTTGCGGATCCTCGTGCAGCGCCCGGCCGATCCCGTGTCCGACGAACTCACGCACCACGGAAAAGCCTTCGCTCTCGGCGACCTCCTGCACCGCCGCCCCGACATCGCCAAGCCGATTCCCCGCACGCAACTGGTCGATTCCCACCTCGAGGCACCGTTTCGTCACCTCGAGAAGCTTCTTCGATTCCTCGTCGATCGTGCCGATGGGAACCGTAATCGCCGCATCCCCGTAAAAGCCATCGAGCTCGACACCAAAGTCGAGACTCAAAATGTCGCCGTCCTCGAGCGCCCGGTCCGATGGTATCCCGTGCACCACCTCTTCGTTGATCGACGTACACAACACCGCCGGAAACACGGCGTTCCCAACGCGATAGTTCTTGAACGCCGAGCGAGCACCCGCGCGTTCGATCATTCTTTCCGCAAGCGCGTCGAGCTCGGCGGTCGTCACTCCGACCTTGGCCGCCTCCCGGAGGGCAGCGAGAATCTGCGCTACCACCGCAGCGGGACGGCGCATTCGCTCGACCTCGTCTTTCGACTTCAGCTCGATCACGCGGCGCCTCCGACGGCCGCCTGCACTCGGTTCCAGACCTCGTCCGGTTCCTCGTTCCCGTCGACCTCGACCAGCAGCCCACGGCCGGCGTAAAAATCCAGCAACGGCGCGGTCTCCCGCGCATACACCTCGAGACGCTTGCGAATCGTCTCCTCCCGGTCGTCGTCCCGGACGACGAGGCTCGCGCCACAATCGTCGCAGTGTCCGTCCCGAGCCGGCGGGCTAAACCGAATATGGTACAGCCGCCCGCAGTCGGGGCAAACGCGCCGGCCACTCAGCCGAGCGACGATTTCGTCTTCGGCGACCGCCAGCGACACGACGTGGTCGAGGTGCTCTCCCCGCTCGGCAAGGAGCTTCTCGAGCGCTTCGGCCTGCGCCACCGTCCGCGGGAACCCGTCGAGTAAAAACCCGCCGCGGCAGTCGGCACGATCGAGCCGTTCGCGGACGAGCCCCAGCACGAGATCGTCGGGCACCAGCTTGCCCTCGTCCATGTAACTTTTCGCCTTGCGCCCCAACTCGGTTCCTTGCTCTACGGCCTCGCGCAACAGGTCGCCCGTCGACACGTGAGGAATCGCGTGGGCCTCACGAAGGCGGGCTCCTTGCGTCCCCTTCCCGGTTCCCGGCGCACCTAACAATACGACTCGCACGGCTTCCCCCTCATCGCCGGCCACGCACCTTTCCTTTCTTCATGAAACCGTCGTAGCTGCGCTGGATGAGGTGCGCTTGCATCTGCGCCACGGTATCGATCGCCACGCCGACCACGATCAAGAGAGCCGTTCCACCGAAGAAGAACGGCACGTTGAACTGAGCAATGAGGAACGTCGGCAAAACACAGATGATCGACACGTATATGGCGCCGGCGAGCGTCAGCCGCGACAGGATACGGTCGATATACTCCGCCGTCCTCTTGCCCGGACGGATCCCAGGAATGAATCCGCCGAATTTCTGCAGGTTCTCGGCGACATCGACGGGATTGAAGATGACCGCCGTGTAGAAATAGCAGAAGAAAATGATGCCGGCGACGTACACGATGTTGTAGAACAGGCCTCCCGGCTGCAGGTAATCGGCAACCCGCTGAAAGACGGGATACTGAACGAACTGCGCGATCGTCGCGGGAAAGATCAGAAGAGACGAGGCGAAGATCGGAGGAATCACGCCGGCGGTATTCACTCGGAGAGGAAGATGCGTCGCTTGCCCGCCTACCATGCGGCGGCCGACGACCCGTTTGGCGTACTGAATCGGGATCCTTCGATGCCCCCGCTCCACGTAGATGATGGCCCCGACCGTGACGATCATGATCGCGGCAAGCACGAGCAGGACGAGAGGGCCGAGTTCGCCCTGGCGGGCGTAGCTGAATGTATTCACCAGTGCAGAAGGAATCGCCGCCACAATCCCTGCAAAGATGATCAGGCTGATACCGTTCCCGATCCCGCGTTCGCTGATCTGCTCGCCGATCCACATGATGAACGCGGTACCGGCGGTAAGCGTGAGCATCGTCATGAGGCGGAACGACCAACCGGGAAAGTACACGACGGAACCCCCGGCCGGGGTCTGAATCTGCTCGAGTCCGAGCGAGATGAACAGGCCCTGGATGAGCGAAAGGACAACCGTCCCGTAGCGCGTATACTGGGTGATCTTCTTGCGACCTTGCTCCCCTTCCTTCGAAAGCCGCTCGATATAGGGGATGACCAGAGTCATGAGCTGTAAGATGATCGACGCCGAAATGTACGGCATGATCCCGAGGGCGAAGATCGAGAAACGTTCGAGTGCACCACCGGAAAAGAGGTTGACCATTCCAAAGACGGTCTGCTGCGCTTGACGAAAATACTCGCCGAGCGCCTGCCCGTTGATCCCAGGCGTCGGGATCGCCACGCCGACCCGGTAGACGGCCAGCATCATCAGAGTAAACCCGAGCCGGCGTCGAAGCTCCGGGATTCTCGGAACGTTCTGGATGCCCTCGAACACGCGCCTATCCTAGTCCTGTCCCTTTGCAGAGGTCTCGGCCACCCCTCCGGCCGCCGCAATCGCCTCTCGGGCCGCGCTCGAAAACGCGTCGACCCGCACCGTCAGCGCCCGGTCGAGCTTGCCCTTGGCAAGCACCTTGATCGGCCGGCGCCCCTTGCACAGCCCCGCCTGCCTCAGGGCCTCGCGATCGACGATCGAGCCGTCCTCGAACCGCCCGAGCTGACCGAGATTGACCACCTGATACTCGACGCGAAAGATGTTGCGAAAACCGCGCTTGGGCAGGCGCCGGGCGAGCGGCATCTGACCACCCTCGAACCCGAGCTTGAGGATATGACCGGAACGCGAACGGGCGCCTTTGTGCCCGCGCCCGGCGGTCTTGCCGTGGCCCGAGCCAGGTCCTCGTCCGACGCGCTTTCTCTTTCTGCGCGATCCTGGGACCGGCTTCATCGAATCGAGCTGCATGTCTACGCCTCCACCTTCACCAGATGCTGGACTTTGCGGATCATCCCGCGAACCGGCTCGCTGTCACGCAAAATCACCGACCGCCCGCGACGTGTCAGGCCCAGTCCCTTGAGGGTCTCGCGCTGGCGCTTGGTGCAGCCGGCATGGCTGCCGACGAGGGTCACGCGAATCATTTCTCCTTCACCCGCCACGATCTCACTCCTAATGCAGCCGCACCCCGGCTCAGCGCAGCTCCTCGACGCGCTTGCCGCGCAGCGCAGCGACTTCCTCTGGCGAGGCGAGCTGGGACAGCGCGTCCATCGTGGCCTTGACGACGTTATGGGCGTTGTGCGACCCCAAGCACTTCGTCAGGACGTTTTCGACCCCCGCCAGCTCCACGACCGCGCGAACCCCGCCGCCGGCGATCACACCGGTTCCAGCGGCAGCCGGCTTGAGCAACACCAACCCCGCGCCGTACCGGCCCTTGACGGCAAACGGAATGGTCCCGTCGAGGATCGGCACTTCGAGCATCGCCTTACGCGCCTTTTCGGCTCCTTTCCGAATCGCCTCCGGAACTTCCTTGGCCTTCCCAATACCGTAACCGACGTGGCCGGCACCATCCCCGACCACCACGAGGGCGCTGAAGCTGAAGCGCCGGCCGCCCTTTACGACCTTGGCGACGCGGTTGATATGCACCACGCGCTCCTTGAGATCGACACCCTCGAACTTGAACGATTGCGTTTGTCGTCGTGGCAAGATTCGCTCTCCGTGGCCTTAGAACTTCAAGCCCGCTTCGCGCGCCGCATCCGCCAGCGCCTTGATGCGTCCGTGGTAGCGGTAGCCGCCACGGTCGAACACGATCCGTTCGATGCCCAACTCCTTGCACTTCTCGGCGATCGCCGTACCCAGCGCCCGCGCCTTGTCCACCGTCACACCCGCACCGTGCGTCTTGAGCGTCGATGCCGCCGCGAGCGTGCGACCGCTCTCGTCGGAAATGAGCTGCGCGTAGAGGTACTTGTTCGATCGAAAAACACTCAGGCGGGGGCGCTCGTCCGTGCCGCGCACGATGCGGCGGATGCGCCGTCGCCTGCGAGCTCGTCCGATTCTCCTCTGCTCTGCCTTGTTCATGCTACCATCACCGCCGCGATTACTTCGCCGCTCCGGCCTTGCCGGCCTTGCGCCGAACCTGTTCGTCGCTGTAGCGGATTCCTTTCCCCTTGTATGGCTCGGGAGGACGCAGCTTGCGGATGCCCGCCGCCACCTCACCGACGAGCTGCCGGTCGATACCGCTCACCGTCAGCGTCGTCTGGCGGTCGACGGACGCCGAAATCCCCTCGGGCAGTTGGTACACGATAGGATGGGAGTACCCGAGGCTCAGGTGGATCTCGTTGCCCCGAACATCGGCGCGATATCCGACACCAGTGATCTCGAGCGTCTTGCTGAAACCGTTGCTGACGCCCTCGATCATGTTGCCGACCAGCGAGCGCATCAGACCCTGCGCCGACCGCTGGGCACGCGAATCGTCACGCCGCGTCACCAGGACCGAGCCCTCCTCCTGCTCGACGGCGATCCCGTCCATCAGGTCGAGCTCGAGCTTCCCTTTCGGCCCCTGAACCTCGACATGCCTGCCGTCTACGCGCACCTTGACGCCGGACGGCACCTCGATCGGAACTTTTCCTAACCGTGACAACCTACCAGACCTCGCAGAGAATCTCTCCGCCGACGTTCCTGCGACGCGCCTCGCGATCGACGAGAACGCCCGCGGGCGTGGAAAGCACGGCGATACCAAGCCCGCCGCGCACGCGGGGCACTTCCTGAGCGGGCGAATAGACGCGCAACGACGGCTTGCTCACGCGCCGCAGGCCCGAGATCGCAGGCTCCCCCTCCTCGCTGTAGCGAAGCACGACCGACAGCCTCTTCCCCGCTCCTTTCCCGTCGACCACGACATCGGTCAGGTAGCCTTCGGCCACCAACACCTTGGCGATCTCCTCCCGCAGGCGGGACCATGGCATGGACGTCCGCTCGTGGCGCGCCTGTACGGCGTTACGAATCCGCGTCAGCATGTCGGCGATCGGGTCGGTCATTCCCATGAGCCGCCTCCTACCAACTCGCCTTGACGAGGCCCGGGATCAGGCCCCGGCGCGCCATTTCGCGCAGGCAAATGCGGCAGAGCCTGAAACGGCGGTACACGCTGCGTGGCCGGCCGCACTGCATGCATCGGGTGTACGCCCGCACCTTGAACTTCGGCTTACGCTGCGCCTTGATGATCAAACACTTCTTCGCCATGACTCCTTCGTTTCAGCCTCTAAATGGAAAGCCGAACGCCTCGAGCAAAGCCCTGCCCTGCTCATCGTTCTTGGCCGTCGTCACCATCGTCGCGCTGAGACCGATCACGTGCTCGACCTTGTCGAGATCGATCTCAGGAAAAATCGTTTGCTCGCGGATGCCAATCGTATAGTTCCCGCGACCGTCGAAGCCGCGCGCGCTCAGCCCGCGGAAGTCCCGGACGCGCGGCAGCGCGACGTTGATCAACCGATCGACGAATTCGTACATCCGCTCGCGCCGTAGCGTCGCCGTCACCCCGATCGGCATGCCGGCACGCAGCTTGAAATTCGCGATCGCCTTCCGTGCCCGCGTCACCACCGGTCGCTGGCCGCAGATGAGCGCGATGTCGCTGACTGCCTGGTCGATCAACTTCGGATTCTGGACCGCCGCGCCGAGCCCGACGTTGACGACAACCTTCTCGAGCCGCGGAACCGCCATCACGGACGACAGGCCGAAGCGCTCCTTGAGAGCGCCGCGAATCTCCTGCTCGTACTTTTGTGCGAGCCTCGGTTTTGGATCCTGCCCCATTTCTCTATGCCTTATCGATTGCCTCACCGCAGCGCCGGCATACGCGCACGCGCGCCCCGGTTTCGAGTTTGCGGCGGCCGACCCGCGTTGGCTTGTTGCAAGCCGGGCATACCAACATCACGTTCGACACGTGAAGCGGCGCCTCTTTCTCGAGAATGCCACCGGGCTCCTGCGGACTGGTCGGCTTCTGGTGCCGCTTGATCATGTTGACGCGTTCGACCAGAACCCGATCGCGGTCACGAAGGACACGCACGACCTTGCCGGTCTTGCCGCGCTCCTTCCCCGCGATCACGAGAACGGTATCGTCCTTCTTGAGGTTCGCCTTACTCATCGCACCCACCATCGTCAGAGCACCTCCGGAGCCAGCGAGATGATGCGCATGAACTGCCGCGCACGCAGCTCGCGGGCCACCGGTCCGAAGATCCGCGTTCCGACAGGCTCGCCCTGCTTGTCGATGATGACCGCCGAGTTCGTATCGAAGCGGATGGTCGATCCGTCCGGACGCCGCGTCGGCTGGCAGGTGCGCACGACGACCGCCCGAACGACGTCGCCTTTGGAAACCTTGCCGCCCGGGATCGCCTCCTTCACCGCGGCGACGATCACGTCGCCGATACGCGCATAACGCCTGCGACTCCCGCCGAGCACTTTGATGCACAGCACCCGGCGGGCCCCGGAGTTGTCGGCGACATCGAGTACCGTTTCCTGACTAATCATGGCTCATCACCCACGACATCGACGTCCTTGACCGCACGCTCGACGATCGCGCGCACGCGCCAGCGCTTGCGCTTACTGAGCGGCCGCGACTCACAAATCACCACACGGTCCCCGACCTGACATTCGTTCCGTTCGTCGTGTGCCATGTATCGCTTGTTCACACGGACGTACTTGCGGTACCGGGGATGCTTGATGCGACGGCGCACGTTGACGACGACGGTCTTGTCCATCGCGTTGCTCACGACGAATCCTTCGCGCGTCTTCGGTTGTGGTCGCGCCTTTTCGGTCATCATCATGCTCCTCGCCTAGCCTCGAGTTCCTTCTCGCGAGCCAGTGTCAGCACGCGCGCGAGCTCCTTTTTCGTGCGGCGAAGCTCCGACGGCTTTTCGAGACGCCGGGCATAGCGCTTCATCGTAAGCCGAGCCAGGTCCTCGCGCAGTTCATCCGCCTTCTGGCGCAACTCCTCGGCGGTCATGGCTCGTAGTTCCTTAAGATCCATGGACCGACTCCCGCTCGCAGAACCGGGTCGAGCACGGCAGCTTCTGAGCCGCCAGCCGCAAGGCCTCACGCGCCATCGCCGGGCTCACGCCTTCCATTTCAAACAGCATCCGTCCAGGCTTCACCGGGGCGCACCATCCTTCGGGCGACCCCTTGCCTTTGCCCATGCGGACCTCCGCGGGCTTCTTGGTGTAGGACAGATCGGGAAAGATGCGGATCCAGATGCGGCCGCCGCGCTTGACGTGGCGTGTGATCGCAACACGCGCAGCCTCGATCTGCCGCGCAGTGATCCGCGCGGGGCTCGTCGCCATGAGACCGTAGTCCCCGAACACGAGCGTGTTTCCCCGTTGCGCAAAGCCGCGCGTGCGGCCCTTCGCCTTCTGCATCTTGCGGTATTTCGTCTTCTTCGGGGCCAGCATCGCCTACACTCCGATCCCCGGCCGGCGGCGGTCCTCGGCCAAACGGCCGCTTGCCTCACCGCGATAGACCCACGCCTTCACTCCGATGACACCGAACGTCGTACGCGCTTCGGCCAACCCGTAATCGACGTCTGCGCGAAGCGTGTGCAACGGCACCCGGCCTTCGCGATACCATTCCGTGCGCGCGATCTCGTGCCCGCCGAGTCGGCCCGCACACTGAACACGGATCCCCTGGGCGCCCATGCGCATCGCCCGCGCGACCGCCTCTTTCATCGCCCGGCGGAACATCACGCGTCGCTCGAGCTGCATCGCGATGTTCTCCGCCACGAGTTGCGCGTCGAGGTCCGGCCGGCGGATTTCGTGAATCTCGAGGAAGCTGTCCTTGCCGGCGATGGCCATCACTTCACGCTTGAGCTTCTCGATCTCCACGCCTTTCTTGCCGATCACGATGCCGGGCCGCGCGGTATAAATGTTGACCTTCACTTTATTGGCGGCACGCTCGATCTCGATGCGGGGCACGCCGGCATGATGAAGGCGCTTCTTGAGGAACTCGCGAATGCGAATATCCTGCTGCAGTAGATCGGCGTAGTCGTGACGCGCGAACCAGCGCGAGTCCCACGTAGTCGATACCCCGAGGCGAAAGCCTTTTGGATGCGTCTTCTGTCCCACTGTATCAGTCCGTCCGTCTAATCCGGTTCAAGAACCCATCTCGTCGAGCACCACCGTGATATGGCTGCCGCGCTTCTGAATCGGCGTCGCCCGGCCCTGCGCGCGCGGCCTCCAGCG